>NZ_JANUCR010000001.1:300000-542990 GCF_024807655.1 Methanococcus voltae
AAAACGCACGTTTCGGGAGTTATTGCCTCAAAAGTCAACAAATTTAAGAAAACTGGGTATATGAAACCTGTCGAAACTGGCGGTAGACCTGATACAAACAAAATTATGAAATTGTTAGATATGAAAAATGTTGAGGGAGGAGAAGTTAGTGTGGATATCGTAAATCCGATTAACTTTAAAAATCCATTGTCCCCTAACATATCCTCTATTGTGGAAAATTCAGAAGATAAAATGGATTTTGAAAAAATTAAAGAATCTTTTGAATATTTAAAAAATATTTATGAGTATATTGTTGTTGAAGGAGCTGGAGGGGCTTGTGTACCTTTAAAAAAAGGTTATTATGTCGCAGATATTGCCAAAATGTTAGATATACCTTGCGTAGTGGTTGCAAGACCGGATTTAGGTACAATTAACCATACCATTTTAACGACAGAATTCTTGAAAAACAGGGGTGTCAACGTATTAGGGATTATAATCAACAGCGTTTGTGATTTAAAAGATATTCCATATTATGAAGAAACTTTTAAGACTATTGAAGAGTATTCTGGATTTAAAATTATTGGAATTATTGAAAAAGATAAAGTTAAATTGGATATGGATGTTTTGCTTAATATTTAATTTAACTTTATTTTAAATTTATTTTAAATTTATTTTTTATAATCAATTGCGTAAACAAAGTTATAAAACAAAACTAAAAATAATATTAAGAATAAAAATATTGTTAGATATTTCATTTAATTTAAGAAAATTAAAGACTAAAAAAGGTAAATTATGAAACACACGACAAGAGCATTGATTATTGGGCGGTGGCAACCATTTCACAATGGACATTATGAAATAATTAAAAAGATATCTCAAGAAGTAGATGAGCTAATTATTGGTATTGGTAGTAGTCAAAGGAGCCATAGCTTAAAAGACCCATTTACTGCGGGTGAACGTATGATGATGATATCAAAATCCCTTGAAAACTTGAATATTCGATATTATACGATACCGA
The DNA here is from genome assembly GCF_024807655.1 of Methanococcus voltae. Lineage (NCBI taxonomy): Archaea > Methanobacteriati > Methanobacteriota > Methanococci > Methanococcales > Methanococcaceae > Methanococcus > Methanococcus voltae. Next base: position 300,998 of record NZ_JANUCR010000001.1, read on the forward strand.
TAAGTGATATTGATTTTAATGCGATATGGGTTTCCTGCGTTGAAGCACTTACTCCGCCTTTCAATCAAGTATACACTGGCAATTCCCTTGTAAGGGAGTTATTTACTGAAAAAGGATATGTTGTTAAAAAACCAGAACTTTATAATCGAGCGGAATATTCTGGAACTAAAATAAGGGAAAAAATGCTTAATAATGAAAATTGGGAGCATTTGGTTCCTAAATCAGTTGTAGATGTAATCAATGAAATAGATGGTGTTGGTAGAATCAAAAGACTTAATGAAAAAGATTATTAAAATTTTTATTTTAAGTTTTTATTATTTTATTATTTTATTATTTTATTATCTTATTATTTTATTATTTTATTATTTTATTTTTTGTTAGTTATTTATTTATATAAGATTGAACTATTAAATTTTATTCGAGAAGTAATGTAATTATACACATATATATGTAATTCATCTACTCGAACTGGGAATCATCAACGAATGTAAAGAGGTTATAAATATGGCAAGATTACACTCTGGTAAAAGAGGTTCCTCCAGTTCAACAAGACCTTTGAGGACAGAAGTTCCTGCGTGGGTTATTTTGAATGCTGAGGAAGTAGAAGCAAGAATCATAGAAATGGCAAAAGAAGGAAAGCAATCAGCTTTAATCGGTAATATTATGAGAGACATGTACGGTATACCTAACGTTAAGTTAATGACCGGAAAAAGTGTTTCAACAATTATGAAAGAAGCTGGATTCTACCCTGAAGTTCCAGAAGATTTATTAAACTTGATGAAAAAAGCTATCAACTTAAGAAACCATTTAGAAAATAACCCAAGAGATACACACTCAAAAACAGGTTTACACTTAATTGAGTCAAAAATCAGAAGGTTAGTTAAATACTACAAAGGTACAAAAGTATTACCTGCTACATGGAGATACTCACCTGAAACTGCAAGATTATTAGTAGAATAATTGAAAACTTGCATTTCATACCTTTATTCTCATATCTTTTTTTCTTTTTATTTATTGATATATTCATTGTTAATTGAAAATTTTAAAAAATAATAAAAAATAATAAAAAAATTATTAATAAGATTATTTTAATTTTAAATCCCAAAAATCATTATAGTATAGTTCAAAGTCTTGATTATATTTTTTTCCGATTTTTAAGGCAATTTCTGCTTTTTCTAATTCTTTACCAAAATAAGCAGCGTGGTCCATTTTTGTAATCATATTAAATCTAAGGGCGGTTTCGTAAATTTCTTTTGGATTTTTACCTTTTAAAATCTTTTTAGGGTATCCATATTCATAATATATTGCAACGATGATTGAATTCTCCCTATCTAATTTTATTTTAAAGCTTCCTTTATCTAAAACTTGTTTGTCGTTCTCTTTTGCAATTATTATATCATTTTCTGTTAAATCATATTTGTATTTATCTTTATTATCGTTTTTATTAATTTTATTCAATAATTTAAGTTCTTCGGATTTACTATAAATTTCTTCATCGTTCTTTTTATCCTTATAATTAATTAAAGTATAACCCAAATCTTTTGGTAGACTATTTTTAAGCTTTGCCAAAAATGTTATTTTGGAAGCTATTTTCAGCTCTTTTATAGAATATTTGCATTTATCTGACGATTCTGGAGTAAATAATATATTACCACCTACTTCCTGACTAATTGCGCATAATGTAGCATTTACACCATTACTATCCACGTCAAAAAGTTCTGTCACGTTTCCTATTCCAAAAAACATTGGTAAGTCATATTTTTCTTTAAATAATTTACAAGCAATTACACTGTCTGTAAAATTACAGCCTAAATTATTAATGGGCTCCAAAATTGGGTCTGCAACTACTTTTAAATCATTATTTAATAATTTTTCCACATTTAATTTTAGCTTATCTAATTTAGTATCTATTGTATGAGGCACTTCGTTGGTTTTATAGTTTGTAGGCAATACAACGGATGCAGTATTTGAATTAGTTAAATAAGGTATTAAATCGTCTGAATTACCTTCATCTACACTTAAAATCATATCTGCATCTAATTTAATAGCTTCGATAAGTTCTTTTGTGTTTAAAGTATCTACACTTATGGGTTTATCGGTTAAATCTCTTGTAATAGATATAATTCTTTTTAAATCTTTAGAATTATCTTCATTACTAACCATTCCCAAATCTATCATATCAGCCCCTGAATCAAGATAATAATTGATTTTATTTTCCAATGATTTGTCTGATAACCAGGGCGTATGTACTATTTCGCCCAAAACCCTCATAGGATACTTATCCCCAACTTTTAGGTTTCCTATTTTAATAGCATTTTTTAACTTATTACTTTTTAAATTAAAACTATTTTTATTATACAAAGGCAATTCTTCGGCATTTAATAACTCTTTTTCAGCTTCTTTTATTATATATTTAGATATTTGGTCATCTGCATAATCTTTAGTGGATAAAGTAATATAATCCAAATTTTCAATTAAAAGGGGTATATCTGAAGCTTCACGTGTAGATTTATAACATTTTATGCCCGTTTCTTCCTCAATTATTTTTAAATCATGCCTAATTAATCCAGTAACCAGTATGAAATCATAGATGGTATCTAATTTACTTCTTTGAATGTTTAAATCGTCAGCATATTTGTTTATTGCTTTCAATATTAAATTAGGGGTCAAAAATGCAGCTATTGATATATCTGTCTGATAAACGTCGATATTTTCATATTTTAAAACTGCCTTGCTTACTCTCTCGTAAGCTTGCTTTCCAGTAATTATTAAAATTTTAGAGGTTTGATTGGAGGTTTGATTCATGAATTCACCGATTAAATAACTATATATTGTATGAAAATTGCAAAATATTATAATGATGACTAGGACAATAATTTTAATGGTAATTGTAATAATATATAGGGTTTTAATTATATAATATATATTTTATAAGTTAGATATAAATTTATTAGGTGGATTATGGATTTAAAAAGTTGTTATTCGGAAAATTTTAAAAAACTAATTAAAAAAGAGCGAGATTATGAAATAAATTTCCATAGAAATGAAATTAAAAAAATGGGTGAAAAAAGGGAAAAAACCGGTCGTGCAATATTAAATTTAAATGGAAAAATTATAAAACAGATTTTTAATGAAAAAATTGTGCGATACGGTCGAAAAAAGAAATTTGAAAAAATTGATATTTCCGTTGGTGATGTAATACTTATTAGCAAAGGCAATCCACTTTTAAGCGATTTTTATGGCAATGTGATTGCAATAGGTAGTAATCATATTGACGTTAGTGTCGAAAGTGTACCAAAATGGGCTTTAAAAGATGTTAGAATTGACCTTTATGTTAATGATGTAACGTTTAAACGAATGGTTAAAGCACTTGAAAAGTTTGAAATAACAAGAAAAAAAATCGCAAACATTATTATCAATATTGAAAAGCCAAAATACTGCTCAATTGATGAAAAAACATTAAAATATTTAGATTTAAAGAATGATATCAATTTATCGACTATCAATACTAAAAATACGGAAAATACTGAAAAATTAACAACTGAAATTATTGAAAATTTTGAATATTGTGATAATAATTTAAATTATTTTCAAAAAGAAGCAGTGATTAGTGCTTTAACGTCTAATGATTTATATCTTGTTCACGGCCCCCCGGGAACTGGTAAGACCCGTACGATTACAGAAATAATTATACAAGAATCTAAACGGGGAAATAGCGTTATTGCAACCGCTGATTCAAATACGGCGGTTGACAATATACTTGAAAATTTGGCAAAAGCTCCAAAGATTGCTAAAAAATTAAAGATAACATATGATGCGAAATATAACCCTAAAAATAATTTTAAAAATAATCCTAAAAAAGATAATATCAGAAAAAACGGACTTGAAAAATTAAAAATTGTTAGAATTGGGCACCCTTCGAGAATTTCAAAAGAATTAATTGATTACTCGTTGCATTCCAAAATAACAAAACACGAATTATATATTAAAATTGTAAAATTAAGGGAACTATTAGAGCGAGAATATCTAAAAAGAAAAGATATGCCAAGTCCTGACCCAAAATTTAGACGTGGGCTTACTAATGATGATATAGTATTGTATGCCAAATTAAAACAGCGTATAAGAGGAATTCCACCTCAAAAAATTGAAGAAATGGCATTATGGGTAAAATGTAATGAAAAAATCGCAAAAATCAAAGATAAAATTGTAAAAACTGAAAAACAGATAATCTGTGATATAATTGAAAACTCTGATGTAGTTCTTGCCACTAATTCAATGGCCGGAAGTGAGTATTTAGAAGATTTTGAATTTAATGTTGGCGTTATTGACGAATGTAGTCAATCGATGGAACCTTCCACATTGATTACTGCTTTAAAATGTGATAAGATCATAATGGCAGGAGACCATAAACAATTACCGCCCACAGTACTTTCTGATGAATTAGAATTGAAAAATACATTATTTGAAAGAATGATTAAGAAAAATAAGGATTTTTCACAAATTTTAAAAATACAATATCGTATGAATGATAAAATAATGGGCTTTTCAAATGGGTTATTTTATAATAATCAGCTTGTTAGTGATAATTCCGTTAAAAACCAAGTTTTAAGTGATTTAAATCCAAATTTAGATTTGAATTTAGAATTAGGTTCAATTATGGAAGGATTATTTAATGATAATCCGCTTGTATTAATTAATATATCAGGTAATGAAAAGCGAGATGACTTTAAATCATATTATAATACTTCAGAATTAAAAATCGTTGACATAATCGTTGATAACTACTTAAAAAATGATTTACCAATTAGTGTTATAAGCCCATATGATGCACAGGTTAAAAAAATAAAAGAAATGTTATCAAAATATGAAACTGATGAGATTGAAGATAATGAAATAATCAATGGTCGAAACGTTAACGTTAAAGTAAAATCTATAGATGGATACCAAGGTCGTGAAAATGAGATAATAGTTGTATCTTTTGTAAGGAGTGAAAAAATAGGGTTTTTATCAGATTTAAGGAGATTAAATGTTGCATTAACACGTGCAAAACGTAAGCTTATACTTGTGGGTAATTTCGATTTCTTGACGTCCAATAGCACTTATTCGGACTTATATGATTATATGGTGGAAAATAACGCAAATGTAATTAACATTGTATAATCATTCATACAATTATTTGTTTTTTTAGCCCTACATTGTTATTTTTTAATTTTATTTAGTTTTAAGAGTTTTTTGATTAAATAAACCGTTTATATTCATATTTATGTGTTTGACCGAATTATTTATATAATATAATGGGATAATTAATTTAAAATTATAACATATAATTTATAATCTATTTTTTAATTGACATTTTGTAAAAAACTAAACAAAAATAGCCAAAAATATGATAAAACATGAGGTGTTTGTTATATGATGCAATCAAGTGCAATACACTCCCCATTCAACGCCCCAAATACTATCTCATTAGTAGCTGGCGAAGGAGACGCTGAAATAGCTTTAAACGCTTTCGATATGTGCCTTATACAGTCAGGTATCGCAAACGTTAACTTAATAAGAATTAGTAGTATTATGCCCCCAAAAGCTGAGGTAATACCATTACCTAAACTCCCAATGGGTTCATTAGTACCAACAGCATATGGATATCAAATGAGTGATGTTAAAGGAGAAACAGTTGCTGCATCCATTAGCGTTGCTATACCAAAAGATAAAGAATTATGCGGTTTAATTATGGAATATGAATGTGTTGGTGGCAAAAAAGAAGCTGAAGACACAGTTAGAGAAATGGCAAAAGAAGGCTTTGAAATGAGAGGCTGGGAAATTGATGAAATTATATCAATTGCTGCTGAACATACCGTCGAAAAAGTAGGATGTGCATTTGCTGCCGCTGCTTTATGGTACAAATAAAATAGTAAAATACTAATTATTATTAAAAATTATTAAAAATTAAAATAATAAAACCTAAATAACTTAATAAAAATATTTTATAATTGTATACATTAATGTAAATATATAAAATAAGAAAATATATGATTAAATATATTAATAATCCAAAAAATGAATAATCCAATTAAAAGGAACTCGAAACTATGTTGTTTAATCAACCGAAATCAGTTAATTCAGGCGGAAAATTCAAATTTTTGAAATTAAGTGATATTCACAATAAAAACACAAAAACAAATATCAATAAAACTAATACTAACAATATTAACCTTTTAAAAATTAAAAGAGGCGAGATAGTTGAAACAGTTAGGGAAACACATCATCCTCGAACTTTGGGGATGCGAGAAGGAAGCTCTGGATGACCAGCCAGGTATTGAGAAAATGTTAGTTGATGCAGTTAAAGCTTGTGGAGCTACATTAATATGTGTAAAAACACACAAATTTTCACCACAAGGTGTTACCGGTGTTGCAGTACTTGCAGAAAGCCATATTAGTATACACACATGGCCAGAATTAGGCTATGCGGCTATGGATGTATTTACCTGTGGCGCACACGTTGAACCAGAAGATTCTATCACCACGTTAAAAGAATTCTTAAAACCTAGCCATATTGATGTAATGGACATTAAAAGAGGAAATATCGTAGAATAATGCTAATGAAATTCGATATAAAAGAAGGACGAATAATTGATAATTATTAATTAATAAGGTGATAAAATGAAGTTTGACGCATGGTATACAGAACCACAAACTGAAAATTTGAGTTTATCCACAAAAATTAAAGATATATTATATGTTGGAAAATCAGAATATCAAGAAATTCAGGTTATAGACACTTACGAATACGGAAAAACCTTGATATTAGAAAACACTTACCAAACGACAGAAAGGGACGAGTTTATCTATCACGAATTAATATCCCACCCTGCATTATTTACACACGGCAACCCTAAAAATGTGCTTGTAATCGGTGGCGGAGATGGCGGAACAGTTCGTGAAGTTTTAAAACACGAAACCGTTGAAAATGTTGATTTTGTGGAATTAGATGGTATGGTTATTGAAGCTTGTAAAAAGTACATGCCTACCCTAAGTTGCAAAATTGACGACGAAAAAGTGAACGTTATCATAACAGACGGTATTAAATATGTTGCGGACGTTGCTAAAACAGAAAAACGGTACGATGTAATTATTGTAGATTGTCCTGACCCAGTTGGACCAGCAGCAGGTTTATTTGAGATGGAATTTTACAATAACTTATACAAATGTTTAACTGACGATGGAGTTATGGTTCAGCAAACAGAAAGCCCATTATTACACGAAAGTCTTATTTCCAAAATTAAAGGACACTTGCAAGATGCAGGATTTGGATTTATAAGACCGATGGTATGTTCAATTCCTACATACCCGAGTGGATTTTGGAGTTTCACATTGGCATCAAAACAAAACAGTCCGTTAGAAACTGAAACGGCTGAAATTGTTGCTAAAATGGAAAAATACGGTATGGAAACTAAATACTATGATGAAGAAGTGCATAAAGGAGTATTTTTAGCTATACCAAAATTCTTAAAATAAATTATAAGTTGTTTAACTTATAACAAAAATATTATTTTTAATTTTATATTATAATATTATTATGTGATTATAAGATTATACCTTATTACACAATTAAATATTATTAAAAAATATAGAAAAATATAGAAAAATAACCTATTTTAAAATATATAAATATTAAGTTTACATTGTTAATTATATTGTTAATAATAATTATGGTGATATATTTGTATTTTGAAGATTTATCTCAGTTTATTTGTGCATATGAAGAATTTGAAACAGCAGATTTTGTAATTTTTGGAATTCCATACGATTCCACAACTTCGTATAAGCCAGGTGCTAGATTTGGACCCGATGAAGTTAGGAAATCTTCTTGGGGTCTTGAAACTTACAGCCCTAATTTAGATTTGGATTTAATAGATGCAAAAGTTCACGATGCTAAAAATGTTGATATTGATGGATGTCAGTCTGAAGTAATAGAAAGAACATATAAATCCACCAAATATTTGCTTGAGCATAAAAAAATACCGGTAATGATTGGAGGGGAGCATTCTGTAAGTTATCCTGTAATAAAAGCAGTTAGTGAAGAATATGAAGATATTATCGTCGTACATTTTGATGCACATTGCGATTTAAGAGACGAATATCATAATAATCCTCAATCCCACGCTTGTGTAATAAAACAAAGCCTTAATCACGTGCAAAATGTGTTTCAATTTGGTATTAGAAGTGGAGATGCGGATGAATGGGAATTCGCAAGAAATGACGAACGTATAACTATATCTCAAGACTTACCAACTGTTGAAGATGTTAAAAAAATCGCAGAATTGAATAAACCAATCTACATAACCGTAGATATCGATGTCTTAGACCCTGCATTTGCTCCAGGTACGGGCACTCCAGAACCTTGCGGATTTTCTACAAAAGAACTAATAAATTCGCTATATTTATTTAAGGATATTTTCGATAAAGTTGTTGGTTTTGATGTTGTTGAAGTTTCACCACCTTATGACCTTAGTGGGATTACGTCAATAGCTGCATCTAAAATATTGCGTGAAATGATATTAATGAAAAACGAAAAGAACTAAAAAACTAAAAAACTAAAATATGGTGCATATTTTCTTTAATTTGCACATAATTTTCGCATATTTTTTTAATTAATTTAATATATCATTATTCAGTATTCCAAAATTAAATAAAAAAGGTTTTAAAGTTAAAACGCAAATATTAAATTATATATAGTTAAAATTAGATAAATCATAACATTATGTAATAACTTGGTGATAGATTGGCATCAGAAACTGTTAAAAAAACTATTGACGATATAGAAAATCAAATACAAAACGATAGCAGATACATTGAATTAGTAACAACTGTAGAATACATGGTTAATATGGTTGCAGATGAAACCAAAAAAGAAACATTTAAAAGAGCTTTAGAAGACGCTGAAAATGTTGAAGACGTTAAAAAGTTATTAAATGTTATAAAATTACAAATTGGCTCACAAGGAGCTAAAAAATTCTTGGGAATTTAAATTATTGGGCATATTTATATTATTGTATTCTAATATTTTTATTTTAAATTTTTTTATAGCATACTATGATTATAGTTTTTAAATAATAATTCATTGAATTAAAAGTAAAAAAGTAAAAAAGATATTTTAAGATTTTATAGTTATAGTTATAATTATAGTTATTTTGAGTTTATATGTAAAACTTAAATAAGGTTATTATAAAGTAACCATTTTTGCAGTTCTTACATTGTCCATTTCTTTTAATTTTGACATTACATCTTCAGAGATTGTATGGTCAACATCTAAAATCATTATACTATGACCCCCAGGCTCTTTTCTACCCACTTGCATCTTTGCAATGTTAATGCCGTACTCTCCAAGTAAAACACCAACTTTTCCAACCATTCCTGGTCTGTCAATGTGCCTTATTACGCATAAATCGCCTTCTGGTTTAACGTCAATGTCATATCCATTAATTTTTCTAAATACGACTTCTCCATCTACAATATTACCGATAATTGAAATTTCGTCATTATTACCTTTTGCAACAATTTTTAACGCATTTCCATATTGGTTTTCTTTCATAGTACCTTCAGAAATCTTAATATTCCTGTTTTTAGCAACGACTGGTGCATTTACTAAGTTTACGCCAGCTAATAGGATAGGTGATAATATACCTCTTAAAAATGACCTTTTAATCATTTCAGTTTTTTCAGTTGCTAATTCACCCAAATAGGTAATTTCAATATTATCTATGGTATGATCTAATAATTGAATAGCCATTAAACCCATTTTTTCAGCTAAAATCATATATGGTTTAATTTTATTCATTTTTTCTGATGGCAACATTGGTAAATTTACCACGTTTTCAGCAGATTCTCCTTTTAAAATCTTTATAGCTTGTCTTGCTACTATTGTACCTGCACTTATTTGTGCCTCTTCTGTTGAAGCCCCTTGGTGTGGAGTACCAATTACATTGTCCAATTCTAAAAGAGGGTTTCCTTTAGGCGGTTCTTGCTCAAATACATCTAAAGCAGCGCCCCTAATTTGATTAACTTTTAAAGCGTTGTATAATGCTTCTTCATCAATTAAACCGCCTCTTGCACAATTCATAATAATTGTATTAGGTTTCATAAGGTCTAATTGTTCCTTAGCAATCATATGCTTTGTTTTAGGAGTTAATGGAACGTGTAAGGTTATAAAATCACTTGTTTGGCATAAATCATTTACACTTAATAACTCAATGCCTAAAGAGTTCGCAACGTCTTCAGGAATGTATGGGTCATAAGCTACTACTTGCATACCAAAAGCTTGTGCTCTTTTTGCAACTTGCTGACCGATTCTACCGAGCCCTACAACACCCAATGTTTTTCCGTAAACTTCGAGACCTTTAAAGGATTTTCTATCCCATTCGCCTCTTTTTAATGATGCGGTAGCTTGAGGTATGTTTCTTACAGCAGATAACATCATACCAAATAAGAGCTCTGCTACAGATATTGAAGATGCGTCTGGTGCATTCAACACAATAATACCTTTTTCGGTTGCTGCGTTTATATCAACATTATCTACACCTACACCAGCTCTTGCAATAACTTTTAAGTTTTCACTTGCGTCGATGATTTCTTTTGTGGCTTTTGTACCACTTCTGATAACCAAAACGTCTGCATCTTTAATTTTTTCCTTTAATTCTTCTACAGATAATCCGGTTGCCACTTCAACATCGCCAGCAGCTTTTAAAATATCCACTGCATTTTCGTGTAAAGCGTCAGTAATTAGGATTTTTGACATTATCATCACCAATATAATTAACTCGCATAAATAATTTAATAATTATTTGAATAATTTTTAATTAAGTTATTTTTTTCTATTTTTTCTATTTTTTCAATAGTTTATGCTCATATGTTATTTAATTATCATAATATAATAATTTGTACTTATATTTAAAAGTAATTTATATAATAATTAATTTAAAACAATAATATGAATAAAGTAAATTATATTGCCTATAAAAATTTAGAAATATAATCTACAATTTTTAAAGCAATTTCTTGCTTAGAACCTTTTAAATTTATACCATTTGTATTATACTTGTCAATAACTAAAACGTCATTGTAATCATCGCCAAAATAATGTTTTGAAAGGTCATTTGCAATAATTACATCTATTCCGTATTTATAAAGTCTATCAAGTGCTTTTTCCATTAATTCAGGCTTTTTTAAGTCATATTCTGCTTTATAACCGATTATTATTTTATCAGGATAATTCTTTTTTAATTCATAAATTACTTTTGGAGTTTTAACAAGCTTTATGGTTTTTTCATCTAAATCAGAACTTATTTTACCATTTACTTCATCGACTGGCGTATAATCCGATATTGCCGCACAGGATATAATTATATCAGCATTTTTTCCGTATTCTAAAGCTTCTTTAAGCATATTATCTGCAGTAGTAGTTTTTATAGTTTCTATATAATAAGGCATATCAATACCACTACCCATTATTACTTTTACGTTGTGTCCTTCCTTACAAAATGCTTCTGCCAACGATTTAGCAGTTTTACCCGAGGATAAGTTTGAAATTACCCTTACTTTATCGATAAATTCTACTGTACTACCGCCCAATATTAAAACATCTTTTTTAGGTTTTATTTTGGATTTTAATGCAATATCTGGATTTAATTCGATTTTAGAATCTTCTAATCCAATACCGGTTTTTAATTTTTCCAATTTATTAAAATCATTTGAATTTGTGATTTTTTGACTATATTCGTTTTTTTCAGTGGTTTCGTTGTTTTCGTTGTTTTCCGCTTCTTCTTTGAAAACGTCTATTACGTACTTAGAAATTTCATAGACTGATAAAACTTTAGCCTTTTCTTCTTCCATTTTTGAGTTTGTAATATATACTTTATCTTCATTGCTTAATTGCTTGACGTGTTTCCATACTGTATCAATCATATTTTGGTGCATTGCCGGTACGATTACCATCGGTTTTTTATTAAAAAACATAGTTGCTGTTGTACTAACGATATTATCTGCGATTCTTAAGTTTATTTTGCTTATAATATTCGCAGTAGCGGGGTAAATTACCATTGCGTCGCAATGATGATATAAACCTACGTGCTCGATATTTCCTGTAATAGTATCATAAATCTGATTTCCGCAACCAAAAATTAGTGCATCTTTTCCAATTATTTTTTCAGTTTCTGGAGTGTAGATACATTCTACATCGGCACCGTGTCTTATTAGCTCCCTCATTAACTTAGGGGATTCTATAGCGGCAATTGATGACGTAATAGCTACCAATATGGTTTTACCATCTAAAAGCTTTGACTTTTCGTATTTTAGGGATTTTGTTGGGTGTATTAAATTACCATACATAATATCATACTCCTATAATTATGCTCCTTCGTTAAATTATATGGTGTAATAGATATGTAATAGATATGTAATAGATATGCGATAAATTTAGCAAATATGGGTATTAAATAATGGAATATTCAATATTTAATAACTATTTAAAATTACAATGTAAAATAATAGTTAGTATGCTAAATAACTTTAAAATTAAACTTTAAACGAAATAATTCAATATATTTGTACATTAATATTTGTTAAAACTATTTATAATAATGGGTAAATTACAATATAAAAAATAAATATAAAAAACAAAAAATTATAATATTATAATATTATAATTTGTATTAAATCATAGAATAAAATTATTCCAAACTCAATTTTACATTTTCAAAGTCTCCCCCCATAATATAAGAGATTTTAAATGTGTAAGTACCTTTTTTAAGGGGTTTATTTAATGGAACTATCAAAGGTGGATTTAACATAGGTGTGGCACCTGCAATAAGCCCATCTTTTAGTTTAGTATAGGTGTTTAGCCTTAAACCTGCATTATTACAATCGTTAAGCAATGTAAATTCAATGTTATAAGATACCTTCGGGTCATTTATTTCATAGAAATTAACCTGACTATAAAGTTTCTCTTCAGAAATTGATTTCGAAGTAATTTCCTCATCGTAATAAATGTGATTCGTCCTACAATCTACAACTTGTGCAGTATTATAAACAGATTCGGGGATTAAAATACCATTTTCTTTTAAAAGTCCTTTTTTATGAATTTCATTTAAAACTGGGACTTGTGGTTCAGTTATTAAAGCAGTATCCAACATTTCAGCGATTATGACATCGGCTTGTTCTTTATTCCCGTTTTCGTCTTTAAAATTATATTCACTTGCATCTGCTTCTACAAGTTTTATATTATCAAAGTCATTGGTTTTAATATTTTTATCAGTATAATAAGCAGTGATTGGGTCTAACTCTATTGCATAAACTTTTTTAGCCTTTTTTCCTGCAAACATTGCCAAAATACCGCTTCCAGTACCTAAATCAAATACGATGTCATCCTTTGTTATAGTGTTTACTATCGCTTCGTGAAATACAGAAACCCGTTCATTATCTAACAACATACTGTAATGCCATTGTGGCGATTCCATTTTAAATTTAAGGTTTTTTTCTGACTCCATTATATCCCCAGTTTTGTTAAATGATTTAAAATAATATTCAACATACAAATACGTAATACCCATTATTTACAATTTAATAAATACTCAATAAATATCTGATTAATAAGATATAAAAAAGATATATTTTATTTAAGATTTTTAACATTAAGATTTACAATAGTAATATTTTTAGTAATATTTTTAGTAAAATGCTATTCAATAATATTTTTGAATTTAAATAGTAAATCATTCCAACATTTTTTGAGCAATTTCCATTGATTGTTCTCTTTTTTCCTTTAAATCAGCTAAAAATTCAGAAACTTTTTCATAACATTGTTTTTTACAAGTTCCACAGGTCAATTTTCCAGATTTACAATCTTCGTATAATTCTTTTAATTCCTTATCGTCCATTAAATGATAAGCGGATATCTCGTAAATTACACATTCTTCAGGAAGTCCACCTTTCTCTTTTTGCTCTTCTAAGGTTTCTCTACCGCCAGTTTTACAGGACATTACTTTCTTTTTAAATGATTTAGTTGTTTCATCAGATAGATAAATTGCTGTTTCAGGCTTTGAAGAGCTCATTTTACCGCCCAATAAACCAGTCATAAATCTATGATATGTAGATGCCGGAGGTATAAATTTAAAGTCTTTATACCTACCCGTAATATCCCTGGTAAGCCTTATATGGGGGTCTTGGTCAATTCCTACAGGCACTAAAACTGGTACTCTCGATTTATTACCTTTTATGCCCAATTTTTCATTTTCGACCATTTGTGGGTGAAGAATATCTGCAACCTGAACCAGTGGTGCATAAATATGTCCGATGTTTGTTTCGTTTTTAAAACCATATATGGACTTCATTTCTGTAAAATTAACCCTTTTTGATAATCTTAATGCCAAATCTTTTACTATTTCGTTTTTAGACTGTAAATATACGTTCATTTTTTCAGGGTCTAATCCTAATGCAATATAGTTTGCAATATACTCCTCAACTGCGAGCTTTTTGGTTGTTTCAAAATCCAAGTCTCTTGCCCAGTAAGCCTCTAAATCTGCAATTGGGATGTATATCTCAGCACCTAACTTTTGGTAATAGATTAACTGGTCTACAACCATTTTATGACCCATATGCATTTTTCCGGAGGGCATCATACCGCTAACTACAGTAAACTTCTTCTTTTCTTTTATCGTATTCGCTATCTTGTCAAAATCTCTATGACCAAATATAATCCCTCGGGTCATAAATTGATGAGGCGCTTCTAATTTGCTTACTGCATCTTCTATACTCTTTATTCCAAAATTTTCCATTATATTTTTGTAATTTACATCATCTGAAACTTCCCAAGGGGTAATCATAATTTCACCAAATAATCCTAACATTATATTATATATTGTATGGTATTTAACCATTTATTAGTATTTTTAATATAAACTCTAAATATAAATATTTTTAAACAATTTCTTATAACTTATATTTAAAATATTGTAATTAATAGGCAAAATATGAAGAATTTGAAAAATATGAATAAAAAATAAAATAAAATATAATAAAATAATAAAACCAAAAATATAATAAAAATAATATATAATAAAAAATATTGTTTTAAATAACTTAATATTTAATTAATGTTTATATACAATATCTTCAGGTAATTTAGAAGCCATATCGTGATTTTCAGATAAACCTAAGGCTGCTACGGCACCAATAATCCCGCCATTTCCGGTAACTTCTATAATATCAATATTATTTCTCATTGCCACCATTTTAGCATCTTCTATTGAAACCATTTCTCTTTTTGCATTTAATGTATACAATCTCATACTTTTAGAAGGTGTTATCCCACAATAAACTGCTATTGAGGTTTTATTTGAGAGAGTCTTTTCTTTTAAGATTTTCTTGATTTCTTTTCCAACTTCATACTTGTATTTTGGATAAACTGCAAAGGTTAAAGCAATTGATACACAATTTTGCGTTTTATTGGGATTTCCGGGGAATAACTGGGTTATTGTATGGTCAAGGTAATATCCCATACCTTTTTGTTCGATTAACTGACCAACCTCGTTTGCCAATACCCAGGTAGCTCCTTCTTCTTTCGTATCGGTGTCGTCAATACCTACTGTCAATTTTTCCATCATAGGGGTAATTAAAACACCTTTACCTAATTTAGAGCCCCCTCCTTTTTCAATTATTTCAGTGGAAATAACATTCTCGGCATCTTTTCTTAACCCTACTCCCACACCTGCACCAGCTAATCCCGCATAGGTTATACTTACTTCGTCGCCATTTAAGGAAATACCTTCAATACCTGCTGCAGATAAGGAAGGAACTAAATCTAACTCGCCTTTACCCAATTTAAATACATAATGATGTTTATTACCATCTCTCCAAGCAGATAATATATTTGGTGATGTACGGCTGTATTGGTATATCATCCATTCAGAACCGCTTGGGCAGGGGTGCTCTTCAACTAATTCCACCAAATCAAGTTGTTCATCTACCATCGCAATTATTTTTTTGTACGAAATATTCATAATATCACCAATATATTTGTGTTTTCTAATTATGGGGACTTTTATTTGATATTGTTAAATTTTTAATGCTATTTGAAGTTATTGAATATTAATTTTATTCATTATAAAGTTATTCTTTAAGTTGTAATTGTGATTATATATCAATTTAATGATTATTATAATATTACTAAAACTATAAATAATATTACCCATTGTTGAGTTTTGAATAAATTTAAAAATAAAAATAATATATTATATCACGTTATATCCATTTACATTAATATATGTCAATTCATATCAATAAATTCATAAAGAAAATAAAATATAAATTAAAAATATAGATGTATTAATACTTAATTATTAATTAGGGGTCAAATACAAACTTATTTCTTGTTTTAAAAGCTCGAATATATCTTGGGTAGGGTATTGTAATATCTTCACATCAAGGTCTGTATTGCATAATGCATAATTTAAGACATTTAGCTCTAAATCTCGCTCTACCTTATGGAAATTCTCTTCTAAACCTCTTAATCTATTATACAAATCCCATCTTACTTCATCGTTTGTATTTACCTTTAAATCTTTTAATTTATTTACATTTTTTAATACTTCATCATAATTATAAAGTTTATGATTTCTATTTATTTTTTTTAGATATTCTTTTAAATCATCGACCATTTTTGAATAAATTTTCAATTCTTCATTAAAAACTTGAATTTGAGACATATTTATCGAACGTATGTCTAAATCATCCAATGTTTCCTCCAATATTTCTATTTCATTGTATAAGCTTATATATTTTTTAAAAATAGTCTTTAAATTTTCTGAATTCTCATATGCGGGGTCTTTCAACAAAATAAGTTCTGCAAGTTTTTTTAACTCTGAATTAAATTTAACCATATTGTCACATTTTTTAAATTGAATGAGTAATCGATTAAAATTATAAAATTATAAATTCATTTTTTTGTATATTTAAATTAGCCAAATTAATATTTTTTAAAAGTAGGTAGAAATTCTTATTAAAAGATATAGTATAATTTATAACTATAAAATATGATACTATTGATATTATAACACTATTAGTATATCGGTTATATTATTAATATTCTTATTATTTGTATTACCATTCTTATTATTTTGCATTTAATTCGGTATTTAAATAATAAAAAATAAAATTAAAAGATGTATTATTTAAACACGTGTCTTATACTCAATAAAATGCCACTTGTTGCTTTTTTCATTTCCGAAGCATTCATTAATGCCCTACCAACACCCAGATACTTATCTTCATAGTAAATTACAACCTCGTCATTTACTGAGATAATATCCTGTGCATCTTTAAAGCCTGGTGCAAACAAAGAGCCTTTTTTAGCTTTGAAATTCAATTCCACCCAGTTTTCTTTACCGAGAAGTTCGCCACCATTTACAGTTAATACGAAAAGTCCTTTTCTATCATTTAATGTACAAATTTGAACTTCCTTTCCATTTTGTTTTATAAAGAATTTTTTGTGCTTTCCTTTTACAACTACGTCGTTAGGTATAAAATTCTTACCAAACTGGAATTTTGCAAGCTCCTGATAATTGTGGATTACTTGCCCCCTTCTTGTAAATCTCAAAGGTTTTTCAGTATTATCCACATTATTATTATTATTATTATTATTATTTTCATTGGCGTTATTGTTAGTTTCTTCCGATTTTTCAGAGTTTTCTCTTTTAGAAATTGCATTTAATTTCTGTTCTTCACGCATTTTTATTTCTAAATCTTTCAAAATTGCTTTTAAATTCGAAATTGAATCATTTGTGGTAGGATTACCATTTATCGATGAAATTATAAACTCATCTTCGTCAGTTAAGATAGAATTCATTCTTTCCATATCTAAAATTTCTAAATAATGGTCTGGCAAATGGGCAATAACTTTTAAGCCTTTTTTAGTAGCTTCGTCATTTGAAAATTTATTTTTCGCATTTTTTAGATATTTTGCGAGATTTTCGTTTATAAATTCAACTTCATCTGCACTCCATTCACCAGTCACGGGAATATCGTACTTTACACTCAATTCTAAAGCTCTTGGCACTATTCCGTATGGCGAAGTTAATATTAACTCATCCACAGGTGTTTTTATCGAATTAATAGCTCCGATAAATTTTTGATGAGATTTAGATAATGAATAAGGTTTTTTTGAAGAACAAGGCAATAATACAATTAAATTACTAAATGGTGTGTAATTAACCGCTCTTTCGATGTATTTCTTTACTTCAGGTATTTTAACCTCATCCATTGTAACGATTAACTTATTTTCTGTGGATAAAGGTATATTTCTAAGGTCTGGCACATACCTTCTGTAGTTTGCCCTTAAATAAGGGTCTGAAATTGTAGTTTCTTCAACTAAATTCCTTAATTTTTGATTTTCAATACAGTATAGTGTTTCTTCAATCACTGCATCCATTATTTGCCGATTATGAAATTTTAGGGCACTTTCTTTATTATTTTCTTTATTATTATTATTATTATTATTATTATTGTTTGATAATTCGTTTTTTACGTTTGAAATTTTATATTGTCTATTTTTAGATAATTGATACCCCATTGCGGAATAATAATCCACAGCGCCGTAATCAAAGTAATCTACACCCATATAAACTAATAAAGGCACTTGTGCTGGCAAAACGTTTGGAACGTATATTCCTGCGTTTGGAGAAATTTTTTCACGTATTTTCGGTATTATATTGATTAACTCTTTTCGGGATATCATTTGTAAAATATCTACGATAATATATAATTCCTTATTTGGGTCGATATCATCCAAATTTTTAGAAATATCTTTTCCAAAATTTATTATTTCGATTTTATCGTTATTATTAATATTATTATTAATATTTAAATTCAAAATCGTATTTTTTAAAGATTCTGGACAATCAAAAGGAATTTTTAAAATATTATCTTTATTATCCGTATTATCTGTATTATTACTTTTTAAACTCGTTAAATAGTCTTCATCGATTATTTTAGGGGTTATACCCATTTTAATCTCACTTTCCGTTTTTTTCCCATCTTCAACTTCAATTGTTTCTTTACAAATTCTTCCTATGTCATACATCAGTGGCTCTAACATTTATTACACCATTATTTATTAATAAAAATATACTCATAATTTATAATATCATATAAATTCAATACTATAAATAATAATTTAATAATAATTTAATAATTATATTTTAATTATGTCCTAATTAGAATTAGTATATTATTAACGTTATTAACTATAACTATCTTTTAAGATAATTAAATTGGCGATATTATGGAAAACGAAAATTGCGAAAAAATTATTATAACAGTTGACGAATTAAAAAAAATGGTAAAGAATAATGAAGAAGACAAAATTAACGAAGTAGATATTATTACTTGTGGTACTTGCGGAGTAATGTCGGGCACAATGGCGATAATGCACGTACCGATGGATCAAAAATTTAGAAAAGCTGAAAAATTTACGTTAAACGGGATTAATTGCAATGTTGGTCCTTGTCCTAACGAATATTTGGGTAGTGTAGATATTACCGTCAATGGTACATCCCATACTGAGGATTATGGCGCAGGATTTTTATTTAAAGATTTAATTGCAGGAAAAGAAGTAATTGCCAAAGCTTATTGTGATAATAAAGTTTATGAAAAAGCCATTAATTTATCAGAAATACCGACTGCAAACCTTATCGGTACTAGAATGGCATTTAAAAACTATGTTGCACTAACAAACTTAGGAAAACCCGTTAATACAATATTCCACAGAATTCCATTGAAAAAAGGAGAAGCATCATTTTCAGGTTGTGGGGAATATAACCCACTTCAAAATATGAATACGGAGTATTCTAATTTGTTTGGTAAAAAAATACTATTAAATGGTTCTGAAGGTATTGTATTAGGTTATGGTACGAGATATGCTAAAGAAAAGCCTAATTTAATGATTAGTGCAGATATGCACACTATGGACGACTATTATATAGGTGGATTTCACACTTCTGCAGGTGCTGAAATCTACGATACTGTCGCAATTCCTGTTGAAATGAACGAAAAGAATAAAAAATATCTTATGACTATTGATGATGATATTATATTGCCATTAACTAACGTATTGGGTCGTGAACTGATAAAAGAAGCCACTTATGGCGAAGCTTGGAATAATGCAGACCTTAGACCAAAAGTTGATTTGACTAAATGTACTGAAAATAAATATAGAAACAGTGAAACTCCATTATCTAAGTTTTGTGAAGCAGTCGCATTATGCCCTACTAAAGCTCTTGAGAACGGTATACCTTCAAAAGATTGTTTTGGTTGCGGTATTTGTGCCAAAGTGTGTCATGAAGGCGTATATAGCATGAAGTTAAACTCTATTGGGGGAATTCCGATTACTTGTCGTCAATCAGACAGGGTAAGAGCTTTAAAACTTTCAAAAGAACTTAAAAAGAGAATTGAAAAAGGAGAATTTAAATTATAGATTTAAAAATCTATTTAATTATTTAATATTTTTTTATTATTATTTTAATTATATTTTTACATTATCTTCAATATTATTAAATTCAGGTTTATTTTCAAGTTTAGATTTATAATAAATACCTAAACATCTACTTAAATAAAATGAAGAAATTCCCACTAGTACTACGACTAAAAGCAACGTAATTACTATAAAAATTATGAATAATACCGGATTACCCACAAAAGCCATAGTAAAGAAATACATTATAATTACAGGTACGAATAATATACCTGCTATAACTACCATTGTTATCAATACGCCCAATAATTTCCAACTCATCATTTTAGATAATGTTTTAATCTCAAAAAATGCACCAAATCGTTCTTTAGTAGCATAATTCGATAAAGCAAGTACATAATACATCAAAAAGGTTATTCCCGCAGAGATTCCTAAACCTACCATTACCAGGAAACTTAATAAATTAGGTGATTGAATACCTGCACTATAACCAATTATACTAAAAATTGCACTTAAAAAACCTATTATCATAAGAATTAGAATAAATACTAACCACAATATAAAAGTAAATATAGCTAATGAAAATCCTTTAAATGCCAAATTTCCCCAATTTTCCCATTTTGGAAGTATGGAATCCCCTTCTACCGTTGTTTTGATTACAGTTACAAGATAACCTTTTGATATTAAAGCAGCTAAAATTGCAATAATATAATAAATTACCATAATAATTAAGAACAATAATACATTAACCATGCGTGAACTTAAACCTTGTGAGTCCATAATTCCAAGGAACCCTACAATAGATATCACCATTACAAAGACCACTGCTAAAATATCTGGAAAAAATGAAACAATTATATAAGTTAAAAACGCCTTACTATTACTTAATGAATATTTTAATGGATTTACGATATAATCATCACTAAAACTCAAATAAATCCCCTCAAAGTGTTTAAATAATTTAGTTAATTAATAATCTAACTTAGTAAATATACATATTTATTTTATATATAAGTTATTAAAAAAACTGAAAAATACGATTAAATAATATTGTAAATATATAGAAATATATAAAATAAAAATTAAAAAAATAAAAAAATAAAATGAAATAATTTAATTTAATAAGTATTTATTCAAAATCTTCAGTGATTTCTTCTTCAATAATTACCGTATCAAATGAATCAGTTATTACAGATTTATAGTATGTAGCATAACACCTGTATGCATAGAATGAAATTATGGAGTAGGATAACGAAGCCACCAAAACCGTAATAATTCCCACTATCGCACCCATTTCAAAACTACCGCCTACTAACGATAATATGAAGCCCATACCCAATAAAAAGGTAGGTATCAATACAATAAGGGATATTATGGATACTACAATAAGTATAGCAAGCCATTTTAAACTCATCATTTTGCATATTTCTTTAACCTTAAAGAAAGCCGTAAATTCTTCAGTGTATGAATAATTAGAAACTGCCAATGGTATATACAACATCTGGAATATATTTATTATTGTGGTTAAAATCCCTGCAATCACGGGTATTTCCAAGTAATTAAAAGGCATTGAAACTAGTGTATGTATTGCTAAGAATATTAAACTCATTATAATACTGCCTATGGTTAATATAAGACCCTTACTTAATAAATCACCCCATTTTTCCCAGTTTGGCAATACCTGCTCCCCCGCTATAGAAGTTTTTATCAATTTTACAATATAACCGTTTGTAGCTAATGAAATTAATATCGATATAACTAACCATATTATAAATCCAATACCTAATGCCATAATTAACGAAAACGTTGTTTCAGGTGTCATACTACCCATATCTGACCCATACTTAGAAAGAATGGATATACCAGTTGTTAAAACAATAACTAACAATAAAACTAACGGTATAAATCCTAAAGCAGTAAATATTAAGAGTGCTTTAATATTACTTAATGAATATTTTAATGGATTTACGATATAATCATCCGCAAAACTCAAATAAATCCCCTCAAATTATTTTTTTAAATTATTTTTTATTTAACTTAGTTATTTATTAATAACCATTATATGACATTTATTTTATATATAAGTTATTAAATAAACTGAAAAATAGGATTTATAGTATAATATATGAGTATATAATACTAAAATTAAAAAAAGAAAAAAATAAAATAAAATAATTTAATTTAATAAGTATTTATTCAAAATCTTTAGTAGATTCATCCATATCGCCGGTTTCTGACTTTTCAAAAACCATTCTATTAAATGAACCGACTGCTACAGATTTATAGTATGTAGCATAACACCTGTACCCATAAAATGATATTATTGAAGAAGATAGTGCTGCCAATATTGCAGCTATAGTACCTATTACAGCACCCATTTCAAAATTACCACCTACTAACGATAATATGAAGCCTGCAACTAATGCAAAGGTAGGTATCATTAATATAATTGATACTATGGCCACTACGATAATTATGGCGAGCCATTTTAAACTCATCATATTATATATTTCCTTAACCCTAAAGAAAGCCATAAATTCTTCAGTGTATGAATAATTAGAAACTGCCAATGGCGTATACAACATCTGAAATATTGCCACTATTGCAGTTAAAATCCCTGCAATCATAGGTATTTCTAAATAATCAAAAGGCATTGAAAGTATTGCACTTATTGCTGAGAATATAAGAGCTATTAAAAAACTACCTATAATCAATATAAGACCTTTGAGTAATAAATCACTCCAATTTTCCCAGTTTGGCAATATCTGTTCCCCTTCTACAGACGTTTTTACCAATTTTACAATATAACCGTTTGTAGCTAATGAAACCAATATCGTTATAACTAACCATATTATAAATCCAATACCCAAAGTTGTAATTAATGAAAGTACTGAATCAGGCGTCATGCTACTTATATCCGACCCATACTTAGAAAGAATGGATATACCCGTTGTTAACACCATAATTAACAATAAAGCCAATGGTATAAATCCTAAAGCGGTATATATTAAAAGTGCTTTAATATTACTTATAGCATATTTTAAAGGATTTATAACATAATCGTCTCCAAATCCCATAATATCCCCCGAAATTTCAATATACTAACCTAAAAACATAATATGACTTAATTATCCCCTTATAACTACCATACTAATTTATTGGTTAGTAATACGCCATTTTTTTATGGTACGTACAATAATATATTTGATATTCATAATATAAATATATTAAAATATATCGATATTACCTGCATAAATAAACTAAATTTATGAAATCATATTAAAAAATTATAAATAAAAAACTAAATAAAAAAACGCAAATATGGTGATATTATTAAAATTGGAATACTTTGTGGTAAAAAAACCCGTGAAAATTTAAGAATATTTGATGAATTTAGTAAATATTTTGAAAAAGATGCTACAAATGAAAATAATGAAAATAATAAGAATATTAATCTTATAGAATTCATAGATACGAATAATTTTATTAATTTTAAAAATGAAGAAGAAATATTAAAGTACGATATAATAATATCAAGAGTTGAAAGGGATTTTTTAATTAAAGGATTGTATGTTTTGAAATACATTGAAAATATTAATGAAAAGAATTTAAAAAAAGGATTAAAAACTGTAAAACTTATTAATAGCTCTAAAGCAGTGGAAACTTGTCAAAATAAATATTTAACATATATAGAATTGAACGAATTCATGCCAAAATCATATTTAACGTTTTCAAAAGAATTTAAATATATTGAAGAAGTAATAATCAAAAATATTGAGTATCCTGTGGTTGTAAAACCTGTTTATGGAGGATATGGAAATAATGTATTAATGGCAAGAGATTCAAAAGAATTGAATAATTTATGCGATTTAATAAGTTCAGAAAATAGGGAAATATTTTTACAAGAATATATACAGTATAAACACGATTTAAGGGTTTTTGTACTTGGAAATGAAGTAATTGGCTGTATGGAACGAATTCCAAACGACAGCTGGAAAGCTAATTATTCACTTGGTGCAGAAATTAAAGAATTTAAAATCAGTGAAGAAATTAAAAATTGTGTATTAAAAGCAAGCAAACAATTGGGCGCTGAAATCGTAGGTGTGGACGTTTTAATAACTGAAAATAGCTTCAAAATTTTAGAAATGAATATTACACCACAATTTAGTGGAATGATACACTTTGTAGATGTCCCTAAAAAAATAGTTGAATATTGTGTAAATATGGTGCAAAATAGTAAAAATAATAGCGATAATAGCGATAATATCGATAATAAAGATAATAAAGATAATAAAAATTAAATAATAAAATTAAATAATAAAATTAAATTTTTGAACAAATGGATACTGTAGTACCGTTATTTCTTAATTTAGGTAATATTAAATCAATCAAATGAATTAAATCTTTTTCAGCATCATTTAAATCTAAATGATTTATCACGTCTAAAATTGCGCAAGGTTCTGAAACACCATATGTACCAATGGTTTTATATACAAATTCTGAATGTTCTAAATCGAATAAGTCTGAATATGTATTATATATATAGTTTAATTCATCTACGGAGTATATATTTAGAGGTTTTTTGAATTTAGATACTGTTTTTAAAATCCCTTTTTCATTTTTCTTCACTTCAACGGTTGAAAAGCTGTTAATCCGCCATATTGGGATATTTCTAAGATAACAAGCTTTTTTAATCGCCCAATATACTTTGTAGGGTGCAATACCTTTTCTTGCACCAACGCCAAAACATACTGGTTTGGCTTTTAAAATTATATTATCTTCAAATACCCAGTTTTCAACGTTTGAACATTCTTCATCTAAGTTATGATATGTTAATTCATAACTATCTTTTAATTTATCCGTTTCAGAATTTTTCCAAGATAAGGGTATGCTTAATTTTGGTTTATACTCCAAAACTGCCTTATTTATTTTTAATATGTCTTTTTTACACGGGGTTTCTAAAAAATATTTTTCAGAAAGTACGTCTATGCCAAGTTTATTATTTACGTCTGAAGCGGTGGTTTTTGAGACATTAATTTGTAATTCAGTTCCCAATAGTTCTGAAAAATACATACCTTGACCCAAATGGCTGGATAACAAAGGAATTATGTTATTCCCCATTTCATCAACTGCAATAACAAAAGGGTCCTGAGTCTTATCTTTTATAAATTCGTTTAATTCTCCGAGTATGTATTTTCTTAAGGTTATACCTGTTGCCATTATGAATATAAATCCTTTTTCAGTCCCCAAAGGTTTAAATTCTTTTGAAGATTCGAGAGAACAGTCATATTTATAATAGTTAAATACCTTTTTTATTTTTTCGCCAATTAATTCGCCTTTTTTGGTGATATATACAATTTTTATCATTTTTTTACCATTTAAATATATACTTTTTGTTATTATTATTACTATTATTACTATTATTGTTATTATTATTACTATTGTTATTATTATTACTATTGTTATTATTTGTCAAGTTTTTAATAATACTTTATTTTTAAAAATGTGTTTTAAAATATATTAAACTTACTATTAATTTAATTAAAGTAATCTTTAAAGTAATCTTTAAAATATTATTTAAAATATTATTTAAAATAATAAAAAAGGATATATATGATACATTTATTTGAGGGTGCTACTCAACTATAAAAGTCATTATATAAGCGATTTTGCAATAGAAAACGTCAATGTACCTTCTATTACGCCAGCAATAAGAATTAAAATCACTGAAACTACAAATATCCTCAAAGCATCTTGTAAATAAATTTTATGAAATTTTGAATCTTTTATCCATTTGATTAGTCCCATAAATGCTATAATACCTGCACTACTCGATAATATAAATCCTGGTATTTCAAATATGCCATGAGGTATCACTAACAATAAAAAGGTTGGTAAATCGCTAATTGAGGCTACATATGCCAATAAAAAAGCGTTAAATATCAAAATTATCAGTGAAAATATGGTTAATATTAAATTTAAGAATATTACAAACAAGTTGTTTATAATTATTGCAATAGTTAAATCAATAAATCCCATATTATTAAATTGTTCAAATTGGGGTGCTAAACTCTGAAATATCGTAGTTCCAAACTCTTCAAGACCCATTAAATTATACTTAATCATATAGAAGGACAATAAGAAAGAAATTAAGAATATTGCCGTTGTTGTGTATATTATATATTTTTGTCTTTTAAATGCGTAAAATGTTTCCAAAACCGCATAAACATTTTTGCTCATCTTATCCCCTTACATTTTTGGATTAAATCCGATAGCTTAATTAAAATCTATGGATTAAAGACTAAAATTATAAAATATCAATTAAGATTAATATCATAGTATATTACATTAATATTAATTTTATAATCAATATTGAATAATTACTTATAAAATTACAATAATAATTATATTCTAAATAGTATATATTATCTTTATATTTAATAAAATTATAACTTATAATTTAGAATACGTTTAAAATACACAAAAAAAGGATAATACATAAAAGATAAATGTATATCGTATAAAATTTTATATTATCAATAGTTAAAAAAAATATTATTAGGTTTTCAAATGGATAATGGTAATCGTATAAATTCAATAGATAACGAATATATTATGAAAAAATTGTCAAAATATGGCGTAAATTCAAAATTATTATTGGATTCGGGAATGAAAATGTGCATATGTACAGAAGAAGAGCAGGATGCTATAAAAAACGGATTTTATAACATATTAAATACTTCCGTAAAAAATCCGAATGTTTACACTTTATTAATCTGTGCAATACTGATGGATGAGGAAGGAAAAGCTGGAAATATGCCTTTTGATTATGAAAGCGACCCTACATACATATACTCTGACGAAGTAATAGGAATGAGCATTGCAAATGAAATAGCCGGTACTAAAGGAACTTTTAATTTTAAATGGTATGATGCTAAAAAACCCGGTATAATTGGTAAATTGGACAAAGAAGGATATATGTATTTAGATGATGCCGTAGCAGGGTTAGTTGCAGGGTGTATGTCTAAATTATTTGAAAATATCAACTGTAAATAATTTTATTAAATAAATGGGTTAAATAAAATAAATAATATAACTAAAATAAATAATATAACTAAAATAAACTAAAATAAACTAAAGTAAAATAATTGCATATATAACAGAATATGGGGATATGATGGATATAAAGTATCTTTACGAAAAAATAACAAACATGGAAAGCCTTGGAGATGAATTTCCCATTTTAAAGAGTCATATTACAAGAATGGACCCTTTTTTATTAGATGAAGTAATTGGAAGGTTAAGAAAACAAATTTATATCGTTGATAAATACAAACCTGTGGTTAGACCTGCTATAGACCCATTCGTTTCTTCAGAACTGGGCATATATAGAAGATTAGATGATTTAGAATTGGGAAAATTATTGAATTATCCAAAATGTTGTGTAAACTCATTTTCTAAAGAATGTAGGTTCGGAATTGATTCTGAACATTTGAAAGATATCGATAATTTAATAGCGCTATTAAATGAAGAAGATGAGGAAATTATTAAATCTGAAGATTATAAATTTTTTAAAAAATATATTCCTAATATAAATGGAGTATATGCCATTGTTTTACCATCTGGGTTTATACCTTGTAGTATTATGTGTAAAGAAGCTTGGAAAAATGAATTAATCGGAACAGTTGATTACGGGGAATTTAAAAAATTAGAAGAATTGGAAAAATTACTTTACTGTGAATTACCTCATTTACACGGGGCTTATGAGGAATATTTTGAGAAAATAATCCTGGATAGGAAATTATAATAAAAATATAATAAGAATAATAAGAATAATATTTTATGATTGAATTATTGGTGATATTTATGTATATTATTGTGGCAGGTATGGGTAGAGTAGGAAGTACGCTTGCTAAGTCGTTATCTGAAAAAAATTATGATTTAGTAGTAATAGATAGTAGAAAAGAAGTATGTGATGAGATAGCAGGAGAATTAGATGCTTTAGTATTAAATGGGGACTGTACAAAAGTTAAAACTTTGGAAAATGCAGGTATAGAGGAAGCAGATGTCTTTATCGCAGTTACTGGCAATCAAGAGTTAAATTTAATCAGTGGGTTAATTGCAAAGAAAAACGGCGTAGCAAAAACAATCGCAAGAGTGAGTGAACCAAGTTATAAGGAAGTTTTTGAAAGTTTGGGTATTGATGTAATTATAAGTCCTGAATTAGTAGCTGCAAAATACTTGGAAAAATTAATCGATAGACCGGGTGTAGTAGATTTAGCAATAATCGGCAGAGGGGACGCTGAAATTTTAGAATTAATAATACCACCTAATTCTGAAGTAGCCGATAAGCAAATTAAAGAATTGGGTGCAAAAGATTATGTGATAATTGCAATTTACGAAGGTAATGAATTAAAAATACCTGATGGAAACACGGAATTAAAGCCATATGATAGAATATTATTACTTGTTAAGTCTGAATCTTTAGATACTGTTAGAAAAATGTTCTCAAGTGGCGAAATTTAAATATACAAAAAAAATTTATAAGTTTATAATTACATATTAAAATATAGTTTTACTATTTTTACTATTTGTATTATTCTTAGTATTATTAGTATTCTCAATATTAGTATCATTAAGTATTGCATCTTTTATATTTTTTAAACCTTCTTCTTTGGTAATTACTTGCGCCCTTACTTCTCGCAAAATTCTTTGAATTGTAAATTTTTGCATATTTTTGTTTTTATTTGCTATTTTTAACAAATTACACCCATAAGACTGTATTATACATATATTTTCTGATTTTAACAATTTTTTACTGTCATTTTTTGTTAAAACCAAAAATGAAGGTATATTTAGCCTAATAATTCCCTCATTTAAATAATGAATAGATAAAGGTCCTGTTGATAACATATCGCCATAAATTATGTAATCATAACCGTTTTTTAGAGCATAATTGAGTGCTACGTTTTCTATTAAGCTATGACATTTACCACAGGGGTGGTATTTCTTTTTAAGAGTGTTTTCTTTAATTTCAGACAAGTCGACATCCAAAAAGTTGTGAGGTAGTTGTAATTTATTTGCTAAATCACTTATTTCTTGTTTCTGTTGCGCATTTAAAATTATGGGGGAGTTTACAGTTATTAATTCTGTTTTAAATAACTTTTTAGCAATTAATGCTGAAACAGTGCTATCTACGCCCCCACTAAATGCAACTAAAGCTTTTGAATTACTTTTTTCGTATGTTATGTTTAAAAAATTATTCCAAAAATCTTTGTTTAAATTGTTTAAATTATCATAATCAGTTTTAGAAATTAGTTTTTTAGTCTTCAATAAATTTAGCGCATCTTTTGAAGATTTTAACGCCCTTTCTTTAAGTTCTACATCCATAATATCACATTATAAAATTAAAATTAAAATTAAAATAGGTTTATTAATTGCCGTGTGCTAATTATTAAATATATTTAAAAAAGTATCATTCTCATAACTTAAAGTATTAAAAATATTATTTATTCTTAAATTGTGAAAAAATAAATAAATATTATTAATTTTTATATTTTAAAGCCATTTCTATCATTCTATCGAATAAAAATCTTGCATCGTGAGGTCCAGGTCCTGCTTCTGGGTGGTATTGCACACTCCAAACAGGCATTTTAACATTATTTTCTGATTCTACAACTAATTTGTGAATTCCTTCCACAGTATTATCATTTAAGTTAATATTTGCCACTTCGTAGCCTTCAGGTATATTTTCATAATCTGTCGCAAATCCGTGGTTTTGAGATGTCATATATACTTTTCCAGTTTCTAAATCCTTAACAGGTTGGTTTCCACCCCTGTGTCCAAATTTAAGCTTGTATGTTTTGCCACCTAAAGCCAAAGTCAATAATTGATTACCCATACAAATTCCAGTAATTGGAAGTTTACCAATTAACTGTTTTATAGTTTCTATTGTATCTTTTACTAATTCAGGGTCTCCTGGTCCATTAGATATTAATACAAAGTCCGGTTTTTCATCCAATATTTCTTTTGCAGTTGTATTATATGGCACTTGAATAACTTCGCAATTTCTTTCAACCAAACAATCAATGATACTTGATTTAACACCGCAGTCTATTAAAACACATTTTACTACCGTTTTACTAGTAGGTTGGTGAACTATTTTTTTAGTTGTTGAAACCTTTGAAACCATTTCTATTTCTGAAATATCTTGATAGTCATTAACTTTTTGTATAAGATTTGATATCTCATCTTCTTTTATTTCAGTTTTTGAAGATTTTAAAAGTGCTTTTAATACACCTTTTGACCTTATTTTTTTGGTGATATATCTTGTATCTACTCCATAAATGCCAGGTATTGAGTTTTCCTTTAAAAAATTGTCCAATTCATTGCTTGTAAGGTCTTTTATTACAAAACCTTCGGAATGGATTCCTTCGGATTCATACCATTCTTTTTTTACACCATAATTACCTTCTAAGGGGTAGGTCATTGTAATAATCTGTCCTTTATAGGATGGGTCGGTTAAAACTTCCACATAACCCGTCATACTTGTATTAAAAACTAATTCTCCCAAAACTTCGGATTCTGCCCCGAATCCCTTTCCTTGTATAACTGTTCCATCTTCCAATATCAAAACTGCATACATATCTATCAACCTAATTTTTATAGAAGTTTTGTTTTTATACTATTTATTTTTATTCATATATTATTAAATTTAAATTAATTGATTTATTATATAAATATGGAATTATACTATACTCATAAACATATTTAAAGAAAAATAAAGAAAATAAGAAAACTAAAAATAAAAATAAAAATAAATAATAATTATTTAATTAATATTTTACGTTAATCGTGTCTCAAAGCATCTACAGGTTTTAATTTTGAAGCATTATATGCAGGTACTACTCCAGAAATAAGCCCTGCGAGTATTGAAACACCTAAAGATATTATAATACCATTTATACTAACTACAAATTCGTAAGAGGTTTCCATTTGCATAGCTATCGCATAAGCCACTACCTGGGTAATTGCAATTCCAATAATTGCACCTAATATTCCACCTATCAAACCAATTAATGCCGAATTAAATAAGAACAACATCAGTATATCCCTATTTTTAGCGCCTATAGCTTTCATAATACCTATTTCTTTAGTTTTTTCCATAACGGACGTAAACATTGTGTTAGCAATACCTAATGAACCCACCAATAACGCAATTCCTGCAATAAACGCAAGGAAGATTGTTACATAATTTAATAAGTCTTGAGTACCTTCTAATATATCTTTTGAAGAGAATATACTAAAGTCTTCGTTAGATTCTGTCACGTGTCTGGAAGTCCTAAGTGCTTTTTTAATCAAATTCATTGAATAATTATAATCTGCGTTATCTGCCAATTTTATTTCTATAGAGTCATAAACATCTCTTTTCTTAGATGTGGTTATACCTTCTTTTTCAGGTATTTCATAAGCCATTTTGTATGGTATATATACACCAGATGACATGAAACTACTCATACCCCTGTTATCGTCCAATATACCGATTACCCTAAATGATTTACCATTTAAATTTATCATTTGATTCAATCCAACTTCCCTATCGAAAGAATTCTCCGCAATGTCGTTTGTAATTAAAATCACATTTCTATCAGATGCAGTAAACATTCTACCTTCGAGTAATTCTTGGTCGGATATTTGAGGCCAAACTCCTGGGTCTACCCCTTCAACATAGAAGTTAGTCTTTTTAGTTCCGTATGTGGCTTCAGCAAAAACCGAGACTTTAGGATTAACATATTTCACGACGGGCAAACCTTGCAGCACCATTACATCAGTGCGAGTAAGTTCGGGGTCTTTATCATTTACAGAACTTCCTCCATTGCTCCTTGCTTGGAGGGATATGGTACTACCTCCAAAACTCTCAATAGTTTCAGAAACTTTATCTTGGAATAATTCACCCGTGGAAATTATGGTAATAACTGAAGCAACGCCAACAACTATTCCAATTATGGTTAACCAGCTTCTTAATTTACTATGTTTAACCATACTTATTGACATATTCAATAGTTTTAATTTATTCACAGTTACACCCTTTGGGTATTTATATAAATTTTTAGTTATTTTTAAATTTTTATGATATTAAACTAAAATATAGTGGAAATAATTAAAATATAATATGAAATAATAAGAGATAATAAAATTACCCCCATTTAAAACGTATTTTTAATTTTATTTAACTTTAATTAAATTTAATAGCTTAATAGCTTAATAGCTTTAATTAATTTTAAGATTAAATTAAATATCTAACTTATTTTTTGAATTTTTTCTTTTTCTGATAATATAGTACGCTACACCACCAACTATCAATATTCCAATTATTACAAAGGGTACAAAGCCATAATCTGCACTATCTGCATTTACGCCTACAGTTCCATCCATATCCATATCCATTATAGAAATTGAATTACTCGGCAAATTAACTACTTTTTCAATGGTTTGTCTAACTCCCTTATCATCAGTATATTTTACATTTACGGTTATATTTTCATTGTTTTCGTTAGGGGACAATTCAAAACTTGCATAAGTATAGTCTCCTTGTAATAAATTACCTATTACCATAGTGTCAGGCCCTGTTATTGTCCAACCCTCTTGTTTAGGTATTGAAACTGAAACTGAATCTGCTTCTAATTTACCCGTATTAGATACTGAAAATGAGTATGAATCTCCTTGATTTTCAGAATATACCACTTCAAAATCAGTGTTTCCAGTTAATATTATACCTGCAGTTGAATAAACTGACTCTTCACTTCCATTTTTATAATCATTAAATGTCATATTGATATTTAATTGATATAATCCAGGGTCTGATTCCGTATTTGATGAAACGTAATATTTAACGTCGGTAGACTGTCCAACGTCTAACTCTTGAATATATTTCGAATTAGTTGAACCTACAGGTAATAATACGTCATCGTTAGTATTCCAAGAAAATAAAACGTCTTTTAAATTAGCAGAACCTACGTTTTTAACAGTAAATACCAATTCTGTAATTTCTCCTGCGTTAAATTCCTTTTTGTTTAATTCTACTTCAGTAGCTTCTTTATTTGCAACGGTTATATAAACTTCTTCTTTTAAACCCGTGTCTTCTTCACCTACTTTGTAAAGCAATACTTCAACAGGGTAATCTCCAGCGTAAACTCCTTTTGCAACTTTCAATTTAAATTTAGTGATAATTGCATCTTTACCATCTTGATAATCGGCAATAATTCCAATTTTTGAAGTTAACGATTCGCCAGGTACGGCTTCGAAAGGATATTTTGGATTAATTTCAACGATGTAATTTCCGTCAGATAATCCACCGATATTTTCCACGCTAATCCTAAATTCGAATACGTCCCCTGCAAGAGCCGGGTCAGGATTTTGATTAACTAAATTTAAGTTTATTAATTGAACTACTTCAGGGTCATTGAACTTTGCTAAATCTTCATATGTATAATCTGAAGTTTCTGCGTACGCCGGTATTGTGAAAATTAATAAAACCGACATTAAGGTAATAATTCTCCGAATATTCATGTCTACACCTTTATTGTAAATTATATTATATAAATTGGTAAGATATTTGAAATTAAAGTATGTAATACACTTAATTTCTAAAATAATCTTTATTTTTCAATATGTATATTAATACAATTATGGAACTTAATAATATTATAACATTTGTTCCCAGTACGGTATATTTTACAATTTCTGTAAACATAGAACTTCCCGCACTTGTTGCGCCCGCACTTACCATTTCGTGCCTCATTCTTCCTGGAAAAATATTAGTAAGCGAACTGGACATTAAAACTGACATAAGTATGTTCACTATGGAAAATACGATTCCATAAACATTCCAAGCAATTAAACCCTTCTTTGCCCACTTTGTACCTACATATATTCCATATGTGAGTGCCATCCAAATACCAAACACTGCAATATTTATAAAAACCGCAGTTATTCCTTCGAATACTCCGGTGATTAATTTAGGCTCAATATATGCTATAGATGTACCAGTTCCCATTAATGCAAAAATCAATGCCATTGCATAATATACAAATATAATTTTCATTCCTAATTTCATTTCTCTAAAATTTTCTAACATTATATTACTTCCGTATTTTAATGATTTTAGGTAAATATATATTGTATTCTTATTTTAAATACGATATTGGATTCAAATGAACATTTTAAACGATTATTTTTATTTTTTAGTCCTTTTTTATTATTATTATTATTATTATTTTATTTTATTTCAATAATATTTATTCCATTTTTAAATCGTCTAAATCATCGAAATCCTGCCTATTTTCATTTAATTCATTTCGTATAATTACACCATCTTTTAACTCAACTTGAGTATTTGCATATTTTGCAAGATTTAAATCGTGAGTAATCATAACAATTGTTTTACCGGATTTCCATAGTTTTTGAAGTATTTTTAATACCTGAGTACCTGTTGTACTATCCAAAGCACCTGTTGGCTCATCTGCAAGCAATATATCGGGATTACAAGCCAATGCTCTCGCAATTGAAACTCTTTGTTGTTGACCCCCCGATAGTTGATTAGGTAAATTTTTTATACGGTCCCCTAACCCAACCATTTTTAAAACACTTGTTGCCCTATTCTTTGCATCCTTATCATTCACATCTTGGAATTGCAAAGGCAACATTACATTTTCGAGTGCGGTCATACCACTTATTAGATTATATTGTTGAAATATAAAACCAATTGAGCGACCCCTTAATTCGGATAACCTAGATTCTGAAAGTTTAGATATATTTTTATCATACAAATAAACTTCCCCTTTAGTAGGAACGTCTAAACAACCTATCATATTCATCATAGTGGATTTACCACTTCCTGATGAACCAATGATTGCTACAAAATCCCCTTTTTTAATATCCAAACTAATATCCCTAAGTGCCTTAACTTGGTAATCTCCCATAGGGTATATTTTCCATATCCCCCTTAAAGAAATTATTGTTTCAGATTCTGAAGTATTTATGCCGTTATTTAATTTATTGTTAGCAGTTAATGTTTCGGAATCCTCTTCAACACTGTTTTGCGTGATGTTTTGTATAGTATCATCAGTACTACTTACGGTTTCAATGGTTTTTTCAATATCTTCCATATTATCCCCTAAATAGCATTTGTAAATTAATTAGTTTATGTAAATTGTATATAGACTCTAAAGATATGGTTAATTTATATTATCATATCTAAAAATATGTTTAAAATTAAATTATATTGTTAAACACATCCAAATTTGGACAATAATAATATACATACATAATATATAAAATTAATTAGGAAATACCTAATAATAAAAATAATATTACTATAAAAACGACAATATGTTAATAATTTGTATACTAACTAATTAAATAAATAATATTTTTTAATAAACGAAATAAATATGAAAAATAAGTTATTTCAAGATATTGAAATATAAAACAAATAATAAATTAACGACCAAATGGAAAATTAAAACAACTGAATTAAAATAATGTAAAACGACTACAAAATATATAGTTAACGGATAGATAAATAAGTAATTAGTAATTTTTTTAAGGATTAACTTTTATTCCTTTTATCCCTATTCTAGAAAACATAATACGCACCTCCGATTGTTTCATAATAATAGAATACACTTCATAGTATATATATTTAACTATACTTAAATTTATTAATTATACTTAAATATTGATACAATATTATAAATATAATTTTATGCCATTAAAAATTATTGCAAACGTTATTAGGCAATTGTACAATTAAGAATAAGGCTATATATCAAAACTTGCAAATATTTACAGATAATATAAATATAATTTTAAACAAAACACCTAAATAAACTTAAATAAGGGTAAAAATAAACTAAATTAACAACACCCATGTATTTGATGATATATATGAAAGAATTTAAAGAATTAAAAAATAATCCAATGTACTACTACATAATACCGTTATCAATACTTGCTACAGTAGGTTTGCAAATATGGAATACGTTATTTAATAATTTCGGGGTAGATATTGTTGGAATTAATGGATTACAGGTCGGAATGATACAATCCATTAGGGAAATACCAGGATTTTTAACATTTTTGGTAGTATATGTACTTTTAATAATAAAAGAACATAGATTGGCTGCTTTATCAGTAGTTTTATCAGGTTTGGGAGTTGCATTAACAGGTTATTTCCCATCCGTAGAAGGATTAATGTTTACAACATTTTTAATGTCCTTAGGATTTCATTTCTTTGAAACAACCAATCAATCATTAACATTACAACATTTTACAAAAAAACAAGCTCCACTAATGTTTGGAAGAATAAAGAGTTTGTCTGCGTTGGGTAATATCATAATTGGCATTATAATATGGTTTACTGCCTCATACTGGTCATTAAAATATAATTATTTAGTATTGGGTTCTATTATATCCCTTGGAGGAATATATCTATTATTAAATTGTCCAAAAGTTCCGGAAACTACCGTTCAGAAGAAAAAAATGGTGATAAAGCGTAAATATTGGCTTTATTATGTTCTTAATTTCCTTAGTGGTGCAAGAAGACAAATATTTATGGTTTTTGTGTTATTCTTATTAGTTGAGAAGTATCAATTTAGCGTTTTACAAATAACCACATTATTTATAATTAACAATATCATTTCATTTATAATATATCCAAAAATTGCTAAATATATTAACATTTACGGCGAAAGAAAGATGTTGTCAGTAGAGTATTCGATGTTAATATTTGTATTTTTAATATATGCGTTTGTAGAAAACCCACTGATTGCTGCTTTAATGTATATTACGGATAATATATTCTATAATTTTGCAATAGGGATAAATACGTACTTTCAAAAAACTGCGGAACCATCAGATATTGCTCCATCCGTTGCTACAGGATTTACAATAAACCACATTTTGGCAGTAGGAATGCCATTGATTGGGGGGGCATTGTGGTTAATAAACTGGAAAATACCATTTGTTATTGGTGCAGTACTTTCAGTTGTTTCTTTAATATTCGTACAAAAAATAAAATACCCCAATAATATGTATGATTAAATAAGTAGGTAAATAACTAAGTAAATAACTAAGTAAATAACTAAGTAAATATTCCCTTTCTTTTTTTATTTTTTTAAAATTGTTAAATTTAATCATAAAATTGATAATTGCACATATCATACCAATATAATTAATAAAATCTTTTAACTATCACTATAAAAACTAAATTAAAATGCAATAACTAAAAAATTATTAAATAGCTTATTATTTTTATTTATATGCCTTAAAAATTGTTAAAAGCATTATTAATTTAAATGATAAAATATATAAATACATAATAACTTATAATATAGTAAGGACATAATATAATTAAGTGTAATAATTAGATAATTCGAAGTCTAATTATTTAATACATTACTGTTAAACAGTTGTTGGGTGGGCGGAGGGTACTACATCATAGCCATAACTATCAAATCTATGCTGTTTTAAGTTAGACTGTTTTAACGGGGATGGGAAACACGGTGTTATAAGGGGTTGTACTATAAATGATATCTTTTTGGGGGAAAAGACTATCATTTAGTTTTCTCATTCATCACATTCTTTTTTATTTTTTAGACATAACCCATAAAATATGTTCAAAAAGTTTAAAACATTGTTAGACATTAAACTATATTTTATAAGTATATATCTAAACTTTGTGCTAACAAAAATATTATTATTATTATCATTAGTACTAGATATACCAATAATATTATTATATTAAACAATAATAAGGATAAAAATATTAATAATAATATCCAAATATTTAATTATATAAAGTAAAAATCTTTATATAGTTCCTATTAGTCATATACATACCGAAGTGGTAAAAAAAGACGATAGTCTATAAAATCCACATAATAAACATTTATCTAACAATTACTAAATCAAAATTAACAAGCAAAAAAAGCTGAAAATGGCAAGAGGTGCTATTATGGCAGGTCCAAATCAAGGTGTATTACCTGAAAATATGAAAAGATACATGGGTAGAGATGCTCAAAGAATGAACATCTTAGCTGGTAGAATAATCGCTGAAACCGTTAGGTCAACATTAGGTCCAAAAGGTATGGATAAAATGTTAGTAGACGATATGGGAGACGTTGTTGTAACAAACGATGGTGTAACAATCTTAAGAGAAATGAGTGTTGAACACCCGGCTGCTAAAATGTTAATCGAAGTAGCTAAAACCCAAGAAAAAGAAGTTGGAGACGGTACAACAACCGCTGTTGTTACAGCTGGTGAATTATTAAGAAAAGCAGAAGAATTATTAGACCAAAACGTACACCCAACAATTGTTGTTAAAGGATACCAAATGGCTGCTCAAAAATGTCAAGAAGTTTTAAAAGAAATTGCTTGTGAAGTAAGTTCAGAAGACAAGGAAATCTTAACAAAAATCGCAATGACCTCAATCACCGGTAAAGGTGCTGAAAAAGCTAAAGCTAAATTAGCTGATATCATTGTTGATGCCGTATCAGCTGTAAGCGAAAACGGAGAAGTTGAAAAAGACTTAATCAAAATTGAGAAAAAAGCTGGTGCTTCAATCGATGAAACCGAATTAGTTAAAGGTGTTTTAATCGACAAAGAAAGAGTAAGCGCACAAATGCCTAAAAAAGTTGAAGGTGCTAAAATTGCATTATTAAACTGTGCAATTGAAGTAAAAGAAACTGAAACAGATGCAGAAATCAGAATTACAGACCCTGCAAAATTAATGGAATTCATCGAACAAGAAGAAAAAATGTTAAAAGACATGGTTCTCGAAATTAAAAACGCAGGAGCTACTGTTTTATTCTGTCAAAAAGGTATCGATGATTTAGCACAACACTACTTAGCTAAAGAAGGAATCATGGCTGCAAGAAGAGTTAAAAAATCAGACATGGAAAAATTAGCAAAAGCTACCGGTGCTAACATTATTACAAACATCAAAGACTTGTCAGCTGAAGACTTAGGTGATGCTGGAATCGTAGAAGAAGAAGTAATCTCAGGAGACAAAATGATATTTGTTAAAGAGTGCAAACTTCCTAAAGCAGTTACCATGTTAATCAGAGGTACAACTGACCACGTTATCGAAGAAGTAGCAAGAGCTGTTGACGACGCTATCGGTGTTGTAGCATGTACAATCGAAGATGGCAAAATCGTTTCAGGTGGAGGTTCAACAGAAGTTGAATTGTCCATGAAATTAAGAGAATTCGCTGAAGGAATCGATGGAAGAGAACAATTAGCTGTTAGAGCTTTCGCTGATGCTTTAGAAGTAATTCCAAGAACATTAGCTGAAAACGCTGGTTTAGATGCTATCGAAATCTTAGTTAGAGTAAGAGCTGCTCACGCTGGTGGCAACAAA
Organism: Methanococcus voltae; assembly: GCF_024807655.1. Taxonomy (NCBI): domain Archaea; kingdom Methanobacteriati; phylum Methanobacteriota; class Methanococci; order Methanococcales; family Methanococcaceae; genus Methanococcus; species Methanococcus voltae. The sequence continues at coordinate 340,936 of NZ_JANUCR010000001.1, forward strand.
TGCGCTGGTTTAAACGTATTCACTGGAGAAGTTGAAGATATGTGTGAAAACGGCGTTGTTGAACCATTAAGAGTAAAAACGCAAGCTATCCAATCAGCTGCTGAATCAACAGAAATGTTATTAAGAATTGATGATGTAATTGCTGCTGAAAAATTAAGAGGCGCTCCAGATATGGATATGGGCGGAATGGGCGGAATGGGCGGTATGCCTCCTATGATGTAATTGATTTAAGATTGATTAATTAAAATTAATCCATTCTATCAATTATATAATTCCATTTTTTTATTTTGAATTTATTTTGAATTTATTTTAATTTCTTTTTGATTAAATATTATATTATTGAGTTTATTTTAATGTAAGATAAAATAATATAATAGCAAAGACAATATACTTTTTTATAAAATTTATTTGGTTAATGAATCGATGATAATTAATTTTATTTGTGATACTATGAGTAATTTAAAAATTTCTGTTTCAATTATTGGGGGAACCGATGGTCTTGGAAAATGGTTTGCCAAATTTTTAAAGGAAAATGATAAGTGTAATAAAGATAATAAAAATAATAAGAATAATAATCGTAATAATAATAGTAATAATAATAGTAATAATAATAATAACGATTTTAATTTTGATATAACAATTACGGGACGAAATACGGAAAAAGGCACAACTGTAAGTCAAGAACTTGGTGTAAAATACTGTTCCAATAATATTGAAGCTACAAAAAACGCCGATATTGTAATAATCGCAGTTCCAATTAGTCATACCCTATCAGTTATAGAAGAAGTAGCTCCCCATATGGCAAAAGGAAGTATATTAATGGATATGACCTCGGTTAAAGAAAAACCTGCTTTAAAAATGGTGGAATTTACAAAAGAAGGGGTTTCGGTTATTCCTACCCATCCAATGTTTGGACCTTCAGTACCTTCAATTGCTGAACAAGTTGTGATACTCACACCTGTTGAAAAGTGCGATAATAAACACTTTGAGAAGGTTAAAAAGTTCTTAGAAAATGCGGAAGCAAAGGTAATTGTCATAGAACCCCAAAAGCATGATGAAATTATAAGCGTAATTCAAGGTTTAACTCATTTTATACATATTTCCTTAGGTTCCACTCTTCGAGAACTCGGTATAAGTATAAAAGACTCCCGAAACTTCGCATCTCCAATTTACGAAATGATGATAAATATGGTTGGTAGAATCGTAGGTCAAAATGCAAATTTGTATGCAGACATTCAAATGAATAATGATAGAACTACAAATGTTCACGACACTTTTATACAAGAATGTATCAAATTACGAGATACTGTTAAAAATAGGGATAAAAAAGCTTTTATTGAAGATATGGAGTTAACTTCAAAGTATTTTGGAGAAGAAACTAAAAAAGGTCTTTACTATTCAAACAAAGCGGTTAATGCAATAGTCAATGAAAATATGGCTTTAAAACACGCCATTGGTAAAGAAATTAGTCTAAAACATATATATACTGGTGAAATATATAATGGAGTCTTAAAAAATATTATTGAAGATAAATTAATCATCAAAGACTTAAAAAATGATAAAAAAGAATACGAATTAAACATTTACGAGTTTAATATACTATAAATTAATATATCAAGTTTATTATTTTATATATTTATTTTATATATTTATTTATTTATTTATTAGTTTTAATATTTTATTATATTATTATTCTTTTGATTTTAGTTGAATACGTAATTCTTTAAATAATTCCTCTTGCAATAAATCTATTTTTCCATCATTTGCTAAATATAACGAAGGTAAAAAGTTTTTTATAACTTTTTCTCTCGTATCAAATTTTTCTTGGAATATAAATGTTCCTTGTTCCGAATTTTCCAATTCTAAGATTATATAATCCATTATATCGGAAATATCATCTTCTTCAACCATTTCTTCAATTAAATTATTTAAATTAGTTGCAATAGTTCCAGGAGATTGAGTTCTTTTTTTTCTCGGTTTTTTAGATTTTATTTTATTAAGTTCGGATTGTAATGTGGTAATAAGTCCATCTAATGTCACAGTTGTTTGTTTTGGTTTTTCAGTTGCTTTTGGTTCATCTGCCATTGTAGGAACAGAAATTATTTCTTCACCATATTCTTCGTCTCGCCCATCATCTTCAATTGACTCTTCCACTTCTTCTTCATCTTCGTCAAAAGCATTCTCGCATTCCCCATATAAAATTTCAGACTTCATTCTTAATAATATACTTGCTACTAAAACCACGTCTGCAGAAAGTCTTATATCGAATTTTCTTAATTCTTTAATGGTTTCTAAATACTCGTTAGCAATGTCTGAAATATTTATATTCCAAGGGTCCACTTGCTTTTTAGAAATGTTTTCCTTAATAATTCGTACCCATAATTCAAATTCCATCAAATCCCCTGATTACCATATTGTTTGTTTAATAAAGTATGCCAAATAGATATTTGAAATAGGTATTTCAAATAGATTATATTATAAAAATATGTTATTTATAAAAATATGTTAATAATTAAAGTCCGTATGGCACTATTAAATAACCAGAAAACTGTAAATACGGCAAATACACCTAACCAAATACCTTTATTCCAGCTTAAAACTTTTGAACCATCAAATGGGGGAATAGGAAGCATATTAAACCAAGCAAGTGTTATATTCACCAAAAAACCCGCACTTCCCAAGGTCCATAAATAAATATTGTTCATACTTACACTTAAAACCATTGGGATTAAAAATATAAACGCTAATCCAAAGTTTATTAAAGGTCCAACTATTGAAATTTTACCGTTTTCTTCATAAGTAAGATAATCTTTACTTATATAAACTGCACCGGGTGCTATAAACGTTATTCCAAGTATTACCCTCAATATCATAGCTATAGCTAAACCTTCATACCAAGCTCGATATTCACTCCACGCACCGTAATGCTTAGCTACAGTCCTATGACCCAATTCGTGGAAAATAAATCCCGTACCTACGGCAATTAAAGCGATTATCAAACTAATTACTCCGCTTTGGTCAAAACTTAAAGGCCAGGCAAATATTATTGCTATTGCAAATGTTGAAATTAATATTTCCTTAATTTCTTCCTTACTAAAATCAAAATAATTCATTATTTCACCGTGTAAATTTATGCTACTGTGTTCCCAATATGTTAAAAATATAATATAAATAAATTTTATAATATGCAATATATCATCAATTACTATATATTAATACTCATTGATATGTATCAATATATTAAAATAATCTATTTTTTAAAGCAATTTATAAGATTACAAAATACTTGTATAAATATTGTAAAATTAAAATATAATTCTAAAAAAGTAAAGTTTATAGGTGGAATAATAAATTAAATATTAATCATATTTTCAAAATTAACAGATACATTATCCCCAGATTTAATTTCAAAATCCTCATCACAAATACATTTTAAATTATCGTTATTATATGAAATACTTACTGATTTATAGTATCCAAAATCAATATATCCATTAACAATTCCATATTTGGTGCTTATTGGATTGTCAAGATTATTATTATTATTATTATTATTAATATTATTAGTAATCATATCTGCCTTTTCAATTTTAACATTTTCTGGAGCTACTGCCAATTTTGAATTATTTTCAGAGATTATATTGTATCCTAAAAATTTAGCTACTCTTTCATTTTTTGGATTTTTAAATATATCTTTTGTCCCAAAATCATTTAATTCTCCGTCAATTACTATGGCAATATTCTCCCCCAAAGTCCTTGCTTCAACGAAATCGTGCGTAATATGAATAATTGGTGTTATTTCACTTATTTTCTTTAATTCATCCATTACTGTATCTTTAATGTGTATATCCAATGCAGAAGTTGGTTCGTCAAGTAATAATAATTTAGGGTCTAATACCAAAGCTCTTGCTAATGCGACCCTCTGTTGCTCCCCACCACTGAGTGTTTTAGGGGTCCTTTCCAATATGTGAGATATATTTAAAAATTCAGCCATATCGTTTATTTTTTTGTCTGCGGTGATTTTATCAATTTTTCGAATTGTCATACCATATTTTATATTTTTATATACGTTCATATTTGGAAATAAAGCATAATTCTGCGGTACATATCCAAAATTTCTATATTCTGGTTTCAATTCCGTGATATCTTCACCATCATAGTATATATTACCGCCATCTACGTCTAATATGCCTGCAATACATTGTATTATAACTGATTTACCTGCACCACTTGGTCCCAAAATTACACAATATTTATCGTTTAATTCAAATGAAACATTCCTTAATTGAAATTCTTTCCACGCTTTAGACACATTTTCTAATTTTAACATTATTACACCAAATTTTACCTTAAATATAAATTATATACTTTGAAATAACATAGTAATTTTATTTTTTACGCTATTTTACCATTAATTTTTAGATTATTAATGTTTAGATTTTTTATGTCTTACAAGTCTAAATATTGTAAATAAAAGGATACTTACAACAATCATTACAACTGAGATTGGTTTTGAAGAAGAAAGCCCAAATTGATTAAATCTATCCATAATAAGCACAGGTGTCGTTTTAGGGAAATAAGCAACTATTAAAATCGCCCCGACTTCACTTAAACCTCTTGCATATGTCAAAATACTTCCAGAAACTAAGTTATTCTTTATGATTGGAAGGGATATACTAAAAAATGTTTTAAATCTTGAAGCTCCCAAGGTTCTTGAAACGTGTTCCAATTCCTCGTCAACCATTTCAAAACCATCTCTTGCACTATTTATCATAAATGGAATGCCCACATATAACATTACTGCGACAATGCCCCAAAAGTTATCTACGATTTTTAAACCTGCGTCCGTTAAAAATTCACCTATTGTACTCCCATAGAAAAACGAAAGTATCATAATACCTACAACAGAGTGCGGTATCGCCATAGGAATATCGATTATACTCTCAATTAAGCCTTTTCCTTTAAAATCGTTTCTTGCAAAGATGTATGCCAAAGGCACACCAAATATTAAAGCAAATAGTGTACTCATACCTGCGGCTTTTAAACTTACTTCAAGGGATTTAATAACCTCTTTATCTACTATAGCAGCAGAAACATCTCCAGGATTTAATAACATCGTTATCAAAGGTAAAGATACGAACAATAATATAAATATCGATGCAGATAAGAATACGGCATAAAAACTTTTATCTATCTTCATAGTATCACAAACAATGGAAGTTCTATTATTCAAATTTAAATTATCGGAAAATATGTACTTAAACCACAAACTTTATTCAGTTTTTAATTATACTTTTTAAACTATATGAAAGTTATCATTAATCATTAATTTTAAAAGCAGTTTAATAGGATATAATTAATAATATTATTAAATACATCGATTATTTATAAAATAAAAACTAAGATAATTAAATACCCTAAATAATTATTAAATAATCTAATAACTAATTTAAAAATAATCTACCATATTAATAAATAAATGAATAACTAAAAAAATGAATAATATAAATAACTAAAAGAAGATATAACAGATATTTTAATTACTAAATTTAAATTTGGTGATATTTTGCACTTTGTTGATGTTTTGACAGTTGGAAAGGATTTATTAAAAGCGAATAAAAAAAATGCAGATAAAAACAGAAAATTATTAAAAGAGAATAATGTTGTGGCTTTTGATTTTATGGGTGCAATTGGTAGTGGAAAAACCCTATTAATCGAAAAATTAATCGAAAATTTAAAAGGGGAATATAATGTCGCTTGTATTGCAGGAGACGTTATTGCAAAATTTGATGCAGGTAGGATGGAAAAACACGGTGCTAAGGTGATTCCATTAAATACTGGTAAAGAATGCCATTTGGATGCTCATCAAATTGGTCATAGTTTAGGGGATTTAGATTTAAAAAACATAGATATCGTATTTATTGAAAACGTAGGCAATTTGATATGCCCTACAGATTTTGATTTGGGAACTCATAAACGGATAGTTGTAGTAAGTACTACAGAAGGCGATGACACTGTTGAAAAACACCCTGAAATATTTAAAACAGCGAATTTAACAGTTGTTAATAAAATTGACCTTGCAGAAGCAGTTGAAGCAGACCCTAAAAAGATGGAAGCAGATGCTAAGTTAATAAACCCTGAAATGGATGTTTTATTAACCGCCATCAAAAAAGATGTTGGATTTGAAGATGTTGCTAAGTATATAAGAAAAAATATTGAAGAACAAAGAAATAACTAATAATTACATATAATAAAAAAAATTATTTCTATTTTTTAAGTTTTAAGTTATAAATTTTAACGTATATTAAAATTGTATACATATATAGTCATATATCTAAATTAATAAATATAATATTCTAAAATAAAAATGGTGGACCTAGCCGGATTCGAACCGGCGACCCTCGCCTTGTAAGGGCGATGTCATAGCCAACTAGACCATAGGTCCATTTTCTTGTTTATATTGTATTTTAAGTATTATAATCATTAAATGCAACTGAATCTTAAAATGGTGGACCTAGCCGGATTCGAACCGGCGACCCTCGCCTTGTAAGGGCGATGTCATAGCCAACTAGACCATAGGTCCCATCTAATTCATCAATTTAATTGCAAAATAACAAAGGCAATTATAATATATAAATGTTTCGGTTTTGCTTATATAAGTAGCTATTCAATATATAAACAAGATACTTAGATATATTATAATTAAAATATTGATAAATATTTGATATATCTAAAAGTTTGGAGTTGGATATTATGGATATAGAGTTTAATTTAAAAAATTTTGAAAATTATATGATAGATATTAATAATATCCGAAAAGAAGCTGATTATTGCACGAAAGGGGAAGTTAAAGGGAAAGAAAAAAAAATAACTGCAAATTTTATGAATTTTAATTCAGACTCTAAACTACAGGAAATAATAGAAGAACTTAAAGATTTAAAAAATAAAAAAAGTGAAACTTTAAATGGGGGTAATGGATACAAAAAAGACTCTGTTGTCGTTGATTTTACAGAATATAATCCATTACATAATGGACATAAATATTGTATGGATTTTGCAAAGAAATTTGGGATTTTTATATGTGTTGTGCCCGGACCACTTGAAAGAAGCGGTAGAGGAGTTCCTTATTTATTAAATCGTGAAATACGTGCCAAAATGGCAATTAAAGCAGGTGCTGATTTAGTTGTAGAAGGTCCTCCTATGGGTATTATGGGCTCTGGTCAGTATGTGCAATGTTTAATTAAAATGTTCTGTAAACTTGGCGGTGAAATAATACCTCGGGGCTATATTGACGAACAAACGATGAATAAAGTAATATCTTGTATTATCGATGGACACCATATAAAAATAAAACCATATAAGATATCCTGCATAGAAACGGGTGAAGTTTTGGGCGAAAAATTAGAAATAGATAATTATGTAATAGCCTCGATGTCATACACAATTTACAAACTTAGAAAATTGCTTAATAACTACGAACCTAAATTTAAATTTATAGAACGAATTGAAGGAATTAGTGGTACTAAAATACGTGAAGGGATTTATGGCAAAAAATATGGGGGAAATTTCGATATTTTAAGAAAAATGGTTCCGGATACCACTATTTCTATTCTTGAGAATTTATTTAAAAATTATGATATGGACGAAATAATTTTAAAAAGATACGAAGATAGGATTTTAGACATCGTTAATGATGATAAATACGATATTCGACAAATTATTCCTGAAAAAATGGCTAATGCAGTATATTCTCGTTCTAATTATTACGAAAGTGTCGAAGAAATTAAAAAAGCTCTACCCTACGGATTTACGAAAAATAGTAATGAAAGAATACTTACTAAGTTAGAAGCAGGGATTAAAACAGAAGATATTTCCAGATACATAGATAATTATCCACAAAATATAAAAATTCTTGAAAATTCCTTGGATTATATTTAATAGAATATCCTATAAAATTATCGATTTTGACGATTAATTTTAAGTATTGTTAATTGATAAATACATTCTTATTATATTAATAGCAAGTATTTTATATATAAAATTCCAAAGATAAATAAACTAATATATATTTAAATACTGATGAATAAATTTGAATAAATTTGAATATTCGATATAAAATAATTTAAAAGTAAAAATAAGATAATTGATTTTAAGATTTTTTGTTTTATTTTTATACATAGGTTAAGATGAAATAATGAATAAAGTTATTTTCTCTTAGTCAAACTAAACACGGTGAAAAGAATGGTATTGTTACTTATAAGGGGAGACAGCTACGAAAAAATAAAAAATGCCTTAGCAGATGTACATAGACATGCTAAATTAACAATTGTTGGAAAACCAAGAATTATGGTACCGGAAGCAGCTGATGAAATTTTAGAGTACATTGTCGGAAATATTAAAAAACCTTGTAAAAAAGCTTGTCTTGTCAAAATTGAAGAGAATGCCCCACGTTCAATTGACAGAATTAGAAAAATACACCCTCCAGCACATATTGTAATACTTAGTGAAAGGCACGAACCTTATTCTTTCTTAATAGATGATTTTCCTAAAATGCCTATGTTAAAAGGATATTACAAAAGCAAAGCCATACTTGATAATGAAAATGAAGAAAGTAATGAAAAATCTGAAAAAAATACTAAGTCTAAACAAAAAAATACTAAAAATACTAAAAATACTAAAAAATAATAAAGATTACTAAATATTACTAAATATTACTAAAGATTAATAAAAATAAATTAAATGTTATTTTTTTAATTTTATAAATCGTATATATCATATAAATCATATAATTAATACAAATTAGATACTTCTTATAAATTATTATAATTAAAAATTATTTTAGGTGATTTTAATGAAATCAGTAGGCGGACTGGATTTTGTTGAAATGGATAAATCCGTTAAAGAATTTTGGGAAAAAAATAATACATATCAAAAAGTTAAAAAGTTAAATGCAACTGCTAATAATCCAGATTATTATTTTGTTGACGGACCTCCTTATTGTTCAGGTGCTATACATTTGGGTACGGCTTGGAATAAAACTATAAAAGATACTGTTTTAAGATTTAAAAGAATGGAAGGTTTTAACGTTTCAGATATGGCAGGCTGGGATATGCACGGTTTACCTATCGAGGTTAAAGTTGAAAACGAGTTTAAACTTTCGTCAAAGAAAGATATTGAAACAAAAATCGGAACACAAGTATTTATCGATAAATGTAAAGAATTTGCACTCACCCATAAAGCAAATATGGAAAAACAGTTTAAAAACTTAGGTGTTTGGTTAGATTGGGAAAACGCATATATGCCAATTAAAAAAGAATATATGGAAATGGGTTGGTGGACACTTAAAAAAGCTCACGAAAAAGACCTTTTGGAAAAAGACCTTAGAGTTGGATACTGGTGCCCAAGATGTGAGACTTCACTTGCAGAACACGAAGTAAGAGGAGAATATAAAGACGTTGTTGACCCATCAGCTTATGTAAAATTCCAATTACAAGATAATGAAAACGAATATATCATTATTTGGACCACTACCCCGTGGACATTACCTTCAAATTTACTCGTAGCTGTTGGAAACGAGTTCGATTATGCAAAAGTAGAAGTTTTAAGAACTGAAAATGATTCTAATGAAACGAATAAACAAATTTGGATTATTGCTGAAGCCTTAGTTGAAAGTGTAATGAAAAAAGCTAATAATACGGCAGAATACCAAGGCAAAACACTTGAATATAATGTAATCGAAACATTCAAAGGTAGCGAATTAGTTGGTAAAAAGTACATACATCCATTTATGGAAGAAAACGAAAGACAAAAAGAATTCGCTGAACTTGAAAACGCACATATGATTGTAGAAGGCGACCACGTAACAATTGAAGGTGGTACTGGCTTAGTACATACAGCTCCTGGATTTGGTGAGGACGACTTTGTAGTTGGTAAAAAATATGGATTACCTGCTTATGCCCCATTAGATGATAACGGAAAATATACGGAATCTATATGGGAAGGTTTGTTCATTAAAGATATGGATGAAAAAATAGTTGATGTGTTATCCGAAAAAGATTTATTAGTAAATTATGGTAAATCAAAACACTCATATCCACACTGCTGGAGATGTAAAACACCATTATTATTTAGGTCAACTGAACAATGGTTCTTATCAATTTCTAAAATTAAAGATAGCATTATGGAACACGGCAAAACTGTTGGCTGGACACCTAATTGGGTTGAAACTCGATATGTAAACGGTGTTAACTTTGTTGGAGATTGGAACATTTCCAGACAAAGATACTGGGGTATTCCATTGCCTATTTGGGTATGTGAAGAATGTGGAAAATACGAAGTAATCGGAAGCATTTCCGAACTTGAAGAAAAATCAATCGAACCTGTTAAACTTGATGACATTCATAAACCATCAGTAGACCCTGTTAAAATTAAATGTTCCTGTGGTGGAGTGATGAGTAGAGTACCTGACGTATTAGATGTTTGGTATGATAGTGGTCTTGCACCATATGCGAGTATTGGCTCAAAAGAACTTAAAAAAGCTGATTTCATTACTGAAGGACACGACCAGGTCACAAAATGGTTTTACTCACAACACGCACTTAGTGAACTTGTATTCGGAGATATCCCATACAAAAAATGTTTAATGCACGGTTTCACCTTAGATGAAAAAGGGGAAAAGATGAGTAAAAGTCTCGGTAATATCGTTAATCCTGACGATGTTATTGCAAAATACGGAGCAGATATCCTCAGATTCTACCTTTTAAGTGCAAATAAGGCCTGGGAAGATTTAAGATTTGCATATTCAGAACTTGAAGAAGTTAGAAGTATGTTAAATACACTTTGGAATTCGTATTCATTCTCTGTAAACTATATGACACTTGACGATTTCGTTCCAAATATGGATTATCTTGAAAACTGTAGGGTAGAAGATAAATGGATATTGAGCAAGGTAAATTCACTTGTTAAAACATCTATGGAAGCACTTGAACAACCATTCTTACACACTTACACGTGGTCAATTAGAGATTTCGTATTAAATGATTTAAGTAGATGGTACATTAAATTGATTAGAGATAGAACTTGGCAAGAAAAAGACAGTAAAGACAAATTAGCTGTTTATCAAACTTTATACTATGTATTATTAAAGTTAGTAATGATTATGGCGCCTGTCGTTCCGCATATCTCTGAAAAGATTTATCAAAACCTTAAAGTTGAAAAATTAGGAATGCCTGAAAGCGTTTCAATGCTTAGAATTGAATATGAAGAATCAATGATTAATGAAGAGCTTGAAAACGATATCTCATTAGTTAGGGAAATTGTAGACGGTTTATTAAGGGGTAGAGATAAAATTAAATACACTCTTAGATACCCAATTTACAAAATAATATTACCTGAAGAAATTAAAAATTCAGTTGAAAAATATGATTATATTATCAAAGAACAAGGTAATGTTAAAGAAATTGAATTTAAAGAATTTGAAGGAAATATAATTGTAAAACCTAACTTTAAAGAGCTTGGAAAAATATTCAGAAGCGACGTTCCAAAAGTAGTTGCATTTATTAACTCAATCGATGGAAAAGAATTAAAAGATGCACTTAAAAACGGTTCATATGTTGGAGAATTTGAAATTAAACCGGAATATGTTGAATTCAGAGTGGAAATTCCTGAAAACATAGTCGGTATTGAATTTTCAAAAGGAAACTTCTATATTCATAATGAAATTAAACCAGAATTAATTAAAGAAGGTTTGGCAAGAGAAGTAATTAGAAGAATTCAATCTATGAGAAAAGACCTTGACTTAGAAGTAAATGAAAAAATAAGTGTTTTATACTCTGGAATCGAGTTTAATGAAGACTTATTATCCCATATTGCTAAGGAAGTTAGGGGTAATTTCGTAAATGATTCAGAAATTGATATCGCTGATTCTTCAGTATATACTCAAGAATGGACAATTAAAACGCCTAATGAAGAAACTTACGACTTAAAAATAAGTGTTAAAAGAATTTCTCAATAAATTACTAAATAAATATTCTTTTAACCCTATATTTTACTTATATTGTATTGATACATTATATTAATTTATATTAATTATATCATTTATTTTGTACAAATTTACTATTTTATAATGTTTGAATTATAAAGTATATTATATCTTATTATAATTATTATAATTATTATAATTATTATAATCAGGATTATTGTTATAATTTTTATAATTGTAATTATGATTATTATTTTATAAAGTGTGAAATTATGAAAACTACGGTTATACTAGTGAATCCAAAATACAGCGGAAATTTGGGGGCTATTGCAAGAACTATGATGAATTTCGATACTTACGATTTAAGAATCGTTCAAAACAAATTGGGGGAAAAACCAGAAACGATTTTAAATGATGAAGCTTTTATACGTGCTGTCCACGCCAAAGAAATACTTGAAAATGCCAAATTTTACAAAACACTTGAAGAAGCTTCTTACGATATTGATTATCTTGTAGCCACTACAGGCGCTGTTTCAATAGGCGATAAAAATATTAAAAGAGTACCGATGACACCTCGAGAATTGGCTGAAAAAAGTATAAGTCTTAAAGGTAATTTGGCTATTGTATTTGGTAGGGAAGACGATGGACTTAGAAACGAAGATGTAGAACTCTGCGATTTATTAGTTTCAATTCCAACCTGCTCTAATTATCCTATAATGAATTTATCGCACGCAGTGTCTGTTATTCTTTATGAATTGTATTCTATTAGTATTGGAAATGCAATACCTTACGATACGAATGTTAAAGAAGCATCAAAAGAAGATAAAGATATATTATTAAGTATATTCAATGATTTTGTAGATAAATCATTAATTCAGGAACATAAAAAGCCAATTTGTAAAACAATATTTAAAAGAGTAATTTCTCGAGCTTTTGTAAGTGGTAGGGAAGCTAATTCACTTATGTGCGTATTTAAAGATAAGGTAATTGGTTCGACTAAAAATAATAGATAAAAAAATAAAAAATATTTTAATTATATTTTAATTGTATTTTAAAAATATATTCCCAAATTACTTTTTTAGTATTTTATTTAGTATTGATTAGCGTTTATTTTTATATTTATTCACTTGTTTTATATGCGTAATATATCATATAAAGAGCAGATAAACCTACAAGAATGTATACAAGTCTTGCTATCATGGAATTACCCATAGATATGATTTGTACAAGGTCTATGTTTAAAGCACCCACTAAACCCCAATTTAAGCCACCGATTATTACCAAAAAGATAGCAAGTTTGTCTACCCATGTTTTATGATGTGCCATATTTCGCATTTTGGATTCTACTTCCATCTCCATAATATCCCCTCTAACAATATTCAGTAATGTATCGATTAATACCGTTATTTAATTTTGAGATGAAATTATCTAATATTATCTAATGAATAGTTTAGTTAATTTATTTTATTTCACTATAAATTATAAAAATTATTCTTTAAGTAATTATCTATTCAAATATATTAATATATAATGGGCACAAAAAAGTAAAATTACAAATAATATAATTAAGCTGAATAATTATAAGAAATAAATAGTATTAATACAAATAAATAAATAAATGGAATTTAACTTTATTAATAATCTACTGAATGATATTAGAAGTTGGTTAAATTTATACTAGGGTGATAATTTGTCAAACTTTAACATTAATGTTGGAGAAAATAATATAAACAATATTTTAAACTTAAATTTATTTGGAATTAACTTTAAAAATCCTGTATTCTTAGCAGCGGGTGTTATGGGAGAAACAGGTTCTGCAATGAGGCGAATAGCTAAAAATGGCGCTGGTGCAGTTTGCACCAAATCAATAGGAATTGAAAAAAAGCCTGGGCATAACAATCCTACAATGGTTGAAGTAGAGGGTGGATTCTTAAATGCTATGGGATTACCTAATCCAGGGATTGACGAATACATTGAAGAAATTGAATATGTTAGGAAACAAATGCACGAATTAGATGTAAAAATAATCGGTTCGATATATGGTAAAAATGAGAAAGAATTTGCCGAAGTTGCGGAAAAAATTGTCGATTATGTTGATTTAATTGAATTAAACATCTCTTGTCCACACGCTGGAGGAGGTTATGGTTCATCCATTGGTCAAGACTGTAATTTAAGCCATAAAGTGGTATCTTCAGTTAAAAATTTATCAGATGTGCCTGTTGTAGCTAAATTAACACCTAATGTAACAGATATAAAGGAAATTGCTGTTAGTGTTGAAGATGCCGGTGCTGATGGGATTACTGCCATTAATACACTTGGTCCGGGTATGGTAATTGATATAGATGCCAAAAAACCTATATTGGGTAATATATACGGAGGAATGTCTGGAAAAGCAGTTAAACCAATTGCGATTAAAAATGTATATGACATCTATTCAGCTGTAGATATCCCAATTATTGGAGTAGGTGGCATTACTACAGGTCGAGATGCTATAGAATTTATGATGGCTGGAGCCTCCGCTGTTCAAGTAGGTACTGGGGTATACTACAGAGGATATGATATATTTAATAAAATAAACGATGAAATAAAAGAATATTTACTTAAAAATGAATTATCAATGAACGATATAATTGGATGTGTCCACAAATAAAAAATAAAAAATAAAATAAAAATTATATTTAAATTCTATAAGTTTCTTTATATTTTGCTTTTGCTTTTCTTTTAAGATACATATTTCCCGCTAAACCAGCTACTAACGGTAATGGCGTTCCTATGTATGCCATACCACAAAAAGCACCCAAACATTTTTTAAATCTTGTAGTTTGGTACTTTAAGATGTTGTCTTCTTTTTTACGGAATGCAGAATTAAATAATGCCTTTTCTGATGCATAAACAATATTATAACTCCATAAAATAATATCTGATAATGGCGTAGGATTTCCGTGGAAAGATGTTGTTCTTGACTTTATAGACTTATATAAATCATCTGCAGTCTCTCCATTAAATTTAGTGTATCCATTGCCCACCATTCTTGCTATGTGTGCATCACTGTTTCCCAAAAATGCAAAGGATTTCTTATGGTAGTTCTTAAGTACTTTATCTAATGCAATGTTGTTAACAATGCCATCCCTATGGTATGCGTTGTATACTTCAACACCGTCTAAGTCTAAATCAAAGATTTTATCCCCTACTGCATGACATATTGGGCTGTAAGGGTGTGGACAAATCGCTAAACCGCCTTGTTCGTGTATTAAATCGATTGTCTCTTCAGCACTTAAAAATTTAGGTATTTCTTCATTTAAGTACAAACCTAAAATCTCCCCGTCATTTGTCATCACTTCACTACCTGCCACTACGTCGACGTCATATTTTTTTGCAAATTCTTTTGCTTTTAATCCACCCTGAATAGTATTATGGTCCGTAACAGCAACTACGCTTAAACCACGTTTAGCTGCACATCTTACTATTTTTTCGGGTTCTTCCACTGAATCAGGGAATTTTAATCCCATATATCTCATTAAACCGGAATATTTAGAATGAGTGTGCAAATCCGCTAATGAATTATAATCTTCCATAAATTCCCTCTTTTGTAAATTAAATGTCATAATTCTTTCTTAAATTTGTAAATGTTTATATATCAAAATATTTTATTTTTACAATATTTTGTTATTTTTCTAAAGTTTTTGTCTTAAGTTTAGTATATTATTATATTAATTTCATAAATTAATAACATACTTTAATTTTCTACGTTATTTTTTACTAATTTTTCTATCCTATTTATGATTATTTGTTGATTTTAGTATATATAATATGTAGATGTAAATGTTGGTGTACAGAAGATTAAATTATATATTTGTATAATATTTTGGGCAATATTTTTATAATATCTTTCGAATTATAATTATATCCAATTTTGTCGTATAAATAATCACCAGCAAGTCCATTTACAAAGATTCCAGAACAAGCGGATAAATAAGGTTCGTTTTTTGTAGCAAAACCTGCAATTAATCCTGCAAGGATATCGCCCGTACCCCCTACGGTCATTCCTGCATTTCCAGTCATATTCAATTTTATATTATTTTTATTGAAAACAATATCAGTTTTACCTTTTAAAACGATATTTAATTTATATATTTCAGACAAATCTTCCAAAATTGGCTTTATATATTCAAATTCACCTTTATGAGGTGTTAAGATTACCTTTTCGTTGGTAAACAATTTTAGTAATAATTCTTTGTTTGAATTATCTATGACGTTATGGATATTGTTAGTACCATTTGCGTTATTGAAATTATTTGAATCATAACTTTCAAAATCTTTCGGATTAAGTAATTTTATTGCATCTGCATCAATTATTAAGGTAGGGAAATTTTCACTATCCGTATTGCTTAAAATTTTGTTTAAATATTTCTGTAAAAACTCCCTTGTTTCAGATTTTAAGCCCATTCCACAACCCAAAACTATTGAATCATAATTTTTAGAGATATGTGCCAATTCTTCAACGTGATGTTTGTTAAAATAATCTCCCCCAAATTCCTTAATCATTAATTCAGGATAATTTTTCACAGCAGGCACTACGGGACTTACAGTTGCTACGGTCATTATATCCACAACTTTAGAAGCAGCTAATGCTGAAAAAATAGGAGCTCCATAATAATCCTTAGAGCCTCCAATTACCAAAGTTCTGCCATTATTTCCCTTATGAGACTCTTCTTCTATCTTAGAAAGGGCTTTTAATTCTCCTTTACCTATCAAATAATTCATATATTTGGGAATTCCTATTTCTTTTAGTACTGTTTTTTTAGGATTATTTAAAGATTTTTTGTATTTATGAAAAGCTATTATTTTATCAGCAGTTAAACCTTTTGTTTCAGCATCTATACTAATTATATCAACGTTTTTATTATAATTTACATTATTTTTTATAGAATTTATGTATTCTACGCATAAATCATAAGGATATTTTAAATTACCAGATATACCAGTGCCTAAAAGAGCATCTACAAATAAAATCTTTTTATTATTAGTATTATTATTATTATTATTATTATTATTAGTATTGCTATTTTTAATGTTATTATGGTTAGTATTATGTGTTTTAATTAAATTATCCAACTTATAAGTTATTTCTTGGAATAAAGCTTTTTGGTTATTTGAAATATTTTGAATATTTTGAATATTTATATTTCCAAATTTATAAATATTTTTTATAAATTCAAAATTAGCCTTACTTTCAGAGGTTTTAATTTCATTTTCATTATTCAAAATAACGACATTAACTTTATACAACTTCGACAAATGCCGAGCAAGTACAAAACCATCTCCTCCGTTATTACCCTTGCCACAAAACAAATATATTTCGTCATAAGATGTATTTTTATCTTGTTTTTCCCAGTTTATTATCTCGTTATATACTTGTATTCCTGCATTTTCCATTAAAATGTGTTTAGATAATCCATAATATTCGCAATTATTATCAATAATATTCATTTCGTCAGGTGTTATGTATTCTTTTTGAATTATCTTAAATTTTTGCTCAAAATTTTTTAATTGATTTATTATATTATTATCTAAATCTACTGTAGTATTGTTTAAACCCATTTGACCACCTTATATATATGATTAAGTAATTTATTCGTCATTTCACGATAATTAGACTCTGAAAACCATAAATAAAGCTTATATACTAAGTAATACTATCTAAATGTACATATGTAATTCATGCTATATTATAACATATATCCAATAAGATAATTAATTATAAAATTAGATTATCAAAATAAATATAAAATTTTGAAAATAAACTTAATTAACTGATAATTAGTTAATTTAGTCCTAAGGGCATGACGATATAATATTATAATTAGTATAAAACTATATATTTAAATTAATATTGCATGAATGAATATATAATAACTTAATTAAGATATAATACACATTAATCTAATAACTTAATAAATTAGCAAATTAATTATTACAACCAACCAAATTAGAAAATATTAATCCAATATGGTGAAATTTATGAGTAATGGACTTGAAGCAATTTTCAACCCGAAATCAGTTGCGGTAATCGGTGCTACCGAAATAGAAGGAAAAGTTGGACAATCGTTAATGAAAAACTTAAAAAGTTTTATGGAAAAAGGCGGTAATGTATACCCAATAAACAAAAAATACGACGAAGTTTACGGTTTAAAATGCTACGGTTCTGTTTTAGACGTTCCCGGAGATATTGACCTCGTTTTAGTTTCAATCCCTGCTAAATTTGTCCCTGGAACAATGGAAGAGTGCGGTAAGAAAGGCGTTAAAGGTTCTATTATTATTACAGCGGGTTTCTCAGAAGTTGGAGACCACAGCCTTGAAGAAAAAACAATCGAAATTTTGAAAAAATATGATATTAGAACCATTGGTCCTAACTGTCTCGGTGTAATTAATATGCACGACGAATTAAACGCTTCATTCAGTAAAGATTTCGACCAAAAAGGTAATATTGCATTTATTTCACAAAGTGGCGCTATTATGACCGCTTTAATGGATATTTCAATCCCATTAAACTTAGGATATTCAAAAATCGTAAGTATGGGCAATAAAATAGATGTTCAAGAAGATGAAATCTTAGATTACCTTGCAGACGATGAACACACTGATGTTGTTGTGTTATACGTAGAAGGTCTTAAAAACGAGAAATTTATCGACTCTGCACGTGCTTTATCACACAAAAAACCAGTAATTGTTTTAAAAAGTGGTAAATCTGACGCAGGTGCTAAAGCTGCATCATCACACACTGGAAGTCTCGCAGGTAATGCGCAAATGTACGAAGCTGCATTTAAAAAAGGAATGGTGTTCGATGTTGAAACTTTCGAGGAAATGGTTGATTTATTAAAAATATTCTCAACACAACCTGTAATGAAGGGTAATAACGTAGGTATCATTACAAACGCTGGGGGATTCGGTGTTCTTGCTACAGATATGGTAAGCAAATACGGCTTAAAAATGGCTGAATTTGAAGAAAAAACAATTACAGAACTTAAAAAATATTTACCTGACACTTCAGGAGTTTCAAACCCCTTGGATTTAATTGGAGATGCAGATACAGACAGATATAAACACGCTTTTGAGGAATTAGCAAAAGATAGCAATGTAGACGGCATCGTTGTGATATTAACACCTCAAGGAATGACTGACGATATCGGTGCTGCAAAAGAATTAGTTAAATTCCAAGATGCACTTAGAGCAAAAGGAGAAGCAATACCTATTGTTGCTGCGTGGGTTGGTGGCGGTTCAGTTGCAGAAGGTGCTGAATACTTAAAAGAACACGAAATACCAACATTCATGTGTCCAGAACTTGCTGTTAAAGCATTATCTGCAACATACCAACAATATTTAAACCAAAATGTTGTAGACGATGGAGAATACCTTAAAAAAGTTCAAGAAGAAATATACGCAATCAAAGCAGAAAAAGGCGATGAACTAAGAGAATTACTTGCTAATCCAAATGAAAACAATGCAAAAGAATTCTTAAAAATTAACGGAGTTCCTACGCCTGGCAGATATGTAGCTACAAGTGTAGAAGAAGCTGTTAAATATGCTTCAACAATGGATAAAGTAGTAATGAAGGTTGTTTCAGCTCAAATATTGCACAAATCAGATGCTGGTTGTGTTCTCATTGCTCCAACAGATATTGAAGGTGCTTACAATACAATTATTGAAAATGGTACACAATACCTTGCTCAAAAGGGAGAAACTGGTGTTATCGATGGTGTATTAATTGAGGAATTTGTAGAAGGTAAAGAAATAATCATCGGCGGTAAAAAAGACGAAGTATTTGGTCCTGTAATTATGACTGGTCTTGGCGGTATCTTTGTAGAAGTTATGAAAGATGTAACTTTTGGAGTACACCCAATTACTAAAAACTATGCTGAAGATATGTTAAAACAGCTTAGAACATACAAAATCCTTGAAGGTGTAAGGGGAGAACCTAAAAGAGATATTGAATTTATTAAAGAATTAATCGTAAGAGTTGGAGTAATTATGGAAGCTTACGATGAAATTCAAGAGATTGACATAAATCCTGTTTTCGTTAAAGAAGACGGTAAAAAAGGTGTGATAGGAGACGCTCTTATTATGACCAAATAAATTTTATAATTTCTATTTTTTTTATTTTTTATTTTTATTTTTATTTTTTATTTTTTATTTTTTTATATGTATTTTTAGAGTTTATAATTTAGTTTTTAAATTGAATAAACGATTTTAAAAAAGTATTAAAAAGTATTATAATGATTTATATAATATGCGACAATTATATAAAATTTAAAAATTTTATTGAAGAGATTTAATCCTTAAAGGTTCTTAAACCTCATTAGCAGCATCCACCTGCTCCCCTTATAGAAAGGTATTTTCCACTGAATACAGATTTTTTTAATACAATATTTACACTCTCAAGGACTTGTTTTGCCATCTTATCAATGTAAATGTTAAAATCTGGTTCTTCATGGATTAATTCATCTGTATCCATTACTTTATCTGTTAAATCCACTGAAAATTTAGGCCCCCCTCAACCAAACCCTTCAAATACGACTATAAAGTCTTTTGAGGTTGCTTGAGGTAGTTTTTCTTTAATGAATTCTGTTGCATCTTCTGAGATGGTAACTGGTATCATCATAACACCTCCTGTTTAATTCTATATATCTATTGAATATATAGGTTTAACTCACAACTATATTTATAAGGTTATTAGATATCTTAATACCTAATTGGTTAAAAAATAAATTGTAAAGTAGGATTTAAAAATATAAAAAATATAAAAAATATAAAAAAATAAAAAAATAAAATAATTTAATAATTTAATAATTTAATAATATAAAGTAAAATAAAAGATTTGCAAGATTAAAAAGTAATAGAATAATTTATTATGTAATTAATTATCTAATTACATTTAATTATTCCAAATCTCCCCTATCAGTAGTTTTTTCTAACTTACAGTTGTTTTCAGGGATTTCTTCGAATCTTGATTCTAAAGTTTTTAAAACTTTTGGTACTGAGGTGTATTCCATCATTGATTCAGGTAATCTGTGTGGTTGGAAAGGACCCATACTTCTCATCATTTCAGCCATTTCCAAAGCCTTATCTCTTGCTTTATCGAATGCTACATCTGCGAATAAGTCATTTGGACCTACCAATCTACCTTTTGATAACTGGAAGCCTAATGCCATAATTCTTGCTGGACCGTCAAATCTTGATGGCATAGCATCTTCTTCCCCTACTGGCATCATTGGACCCCAGTGGCATCCTCTCATCCATCCTGATACTAAGTGTGGGTTAGCGAAAGCTTCTAAAATTTCCCCAACTGCCGGGAAACCACTTTGAGCTCTTACAATAGCTACAGGGTCATCTTTACCAACGTATTCTCCTGCCATCATGTTCAATTTTTCTGAACTTGCAACAGCTGCGATTTCGTTGTCGCGTCCTCTGTAAACTCTTTTAATTGCGTATCTTTCTAAGTTTCCGATTAAAGCTAATAATGAGTATGTTTCAACTGGTGTGCTCATTAAAACTCTTTTGTGGTCGATAATGTCCATTACTTCGTATTTAAATCCTTCTGTCATTGATGGGTCAAATACTAAACCTGGAGTGTTGAATGGGCTACTGAACATTTTGTAAAATGGCAAGTTAAATGCTGCCGGGTCTGTTTTATCACAGCAAAATACAACTAATGGTTCGCTTCTTCTTTCTACGAATTCCATTTCTGCACATCCTGGACCTAAACCTTTAACGTTTCCTGAAAATGAGTCAGACAATAAATCTTGACCTGCACCGTACAATTTCAATTCTTTTGCAACATCTGTTGCGTCTGTTAATGCATCCCAAGCTAATTTGTGCACTTCGTCGTTGTCAGTACCTTTGTTGTGTGTCATAACAATATCGATGTCATCACCACAGTTTGTAACGTAGTAGTCGATTAATGTCTCGTCAACTGCGTTTTCAACTACGTACTCAACAGCGTCTAATAATTCAATAGGAGCTAATGTGTGACCGCATAAACCGCCCACATCTGCTTTGATAACACTTACGGTTATTTTTTCTTCCATAATTACACCTGTTTAAAATTTATATTGAACATCTAATTAGGTATTTAGATATTATTCAATAAATATTGATAAATAATTAGCAAACAATAGTATGATATTCAATAAATATCTTATCTACATTTTATTATTTATAACTTTAATTTAAAAGATATCGATTAAAATAATTATTGATAAATCAATATCATAAAGCACCATATATTATAAATTTCACTTTTATATAATTATCGCATGATTGGGCTAAAATAATATATTATTAAAAATTTTAAGTAAGTTTTCAAAAAATATAAAAAGATTTTAGCAATAAAATCATTACTCTAAAATAATTATATTAGATTTTGAATTACAAATTTCAGTAATATGTACAATACCGTATTTTTCAACAGATTTTACAACGTTTAAAACATTTTCAGGCTTACAAAGTCCTACATAGGAAGGTCCCGTCCCAGAAAGTCCAAAAGTTAAAGCACCTGCTTCTAATGCTTCTATAGATATGTTGGTAGGAAAATTTAAAGTAGAAGCATAAAACATTCCATTCATAAATAGGGCTTCATAATACCTGCCTTTTAAGCAGTTCTCATATGCTATTCCAACATAATCTTTAATCAATTTCATACGGTCTTTATTTAAATTTTTTTCATAATCTTTTGGAATTAAAACAATTACTTTTAAATTTTCATCTTTAAAAATATCTTTTTTTATGATTTTCCTATTTTGATTATCGGTTATTGTGATACCGCCGTAATAAGAGGCTGTTGCATCGTCATAAGCTCCCGTAATTGTTAAATTTTCATCAAAACAAGATTTTATGCCCAAATTAATTATTAAATCATCTAATTCAGTTAAATTCTGAATTTCATTCTGATTTTGAATTTCATATATTGGATACTTCCCTAAAACTCCCATTGTAGCCAAAACGACAGCGTTAGCTGTCGCACTACTACTACTTAAACCAGATTTTATTGGCAAATTAGACTTAGTCATTACTTTTGCAGAATAATCTAAATTATAATAATCTAAAACATTTTTTACACAAGTTCCTATTAAATTAGGGGATATATTACCATTATCCGCCATCCCTTCAATTATATTTTTATGGTCATCTATCAATTCCACCGTTGCCTCGACTCCTAAATTTATACCAAATGCAGAGCCTTTATTAGTAGCAATAGCGTTTATTATAGTCCCTGAACCGTGAGATATCGCCTTACATTTTGAATACATATATTCACCAAATTACAATTACAAAAATCTTTATTATATGATTTGTATATAAATTTGTATATAAATTTGTATATAGTACCATATTATAAAATTATTATGCAATTTCGTAGATTATTTAAATTATAATTGTTAAAAAATTAGTGTAGAGATATTATGAAATTTGAGTATGTATTAACGTCTTCTTTATTAAATAGGGCGCCAATTGGGGCAAAAACTTCTGATTTTGAAAATTTTATAATCAATTTATTTGAAGGTTCCCATACCTATGAAATGTTAAAAAACGAGGATATTATAATTTTAAACGTCTGTAATCCATTAATTATTGCTGAATCAGTGATTAACGACTTTGGAAATTATGAAAAATTAGAATATTGTGGAAAAACTTATTATTATGTAAAAGAAGCTGAAAAAATTGTTATTATTAAAGTTAAAAATCGTAAAGTTATCAATTTTAAAAATGAATATGGAAATTCAAATATAATGAACCTAGAATGTGAAAAAATAACTGAAAAAATTATTAAATCAAATAATAAAGAATATTTGCCATTTAATAGAGCCGATGGGTTGCTCGTTGAAATTGCGGTACTTTATTCACGTATTAAGTTAGTTTCAAAAGATGAAAAAGTAGATATGATTGATAAAATAAAAGAATATGGAGATATAATAAAAAAAGTAGGTTCTAAAGAACATATTTTAATATTAAACAAATTTAAAGAACTTATTGATTTTTAAATTAATTATTATTATTATTATTATTATTATTAGTATACCATATCATTATTCTTTATTATTTTTATTATTCTTTATTATTTTGAAATCAATTACAAAAACATACTCCCGTGGAGAATAAGATTTTACAACCCTGCTCTCCAAAACTTCGAAATCGCATTTTGATTTAAATAACTCAATACCTTCGTTTAAATCTGCCCCGACCATATAATAATGGATTGTTCCGCCATCTTCGACAAGTTCTAACGCTTTATCAACAAATTGATTTGCATATTTTGGTAAATTCATAATTATTCGATTACCTTTTAAATTGACTTTTCTAACATCTTCTAAAATTGGAATTATCTTATTTTCCAGATTATTCAATTTAATATTTTCTTTTAATAATTTTATGGCTTCGGGGTTAACATCTATGGAATATATCTTTTTTGCATCCTTACAAGCAATTGAATAAGGACCCACACCACAAAACATATCGATTATAATATCATCCTTTTCGATTTTTTGCATTATTCTATTTCTTTCCCAGCTTAATCTAGGTGAAAAATACACTTTTGCTACATCAACGTATAATTTATAGCCATTTTCTTTATAAAGGGTTAATGTATCTTTTTCCCCCGCCAAATGTTCCAAATCTCTTACCCTATATTCGCCCTTTACATCACTTTCTCGTCTAAAAACAGCTCTTACGGAAGGTATTAACTCTTTGGCTTTTTCCCCTAATTTTAAACGTTCTTCCTTGCTTATTTCATCAGAAATCTGCAATATTACAATATCTCCGATTATATCGTAAGCGTGTGCAATAGTTCCATTTTTTAATTCTTCATCGTAATTGGTTATTAAATAATCTTTAAAACTTGGATTTTTTTTACCATTTGACTTTTCGAAATCAGATTCTTTTAGAGTTATTATTTCAAATTCAATAATTCCATTTTGGCTTTTATTTTGAGATATAACATTTTTTAAGTCATTTTCGTTAATATCTTCCATTTCTTCCAGTTCCTTATTTAATGGCAAATATAAATCATTGTTTGATTTTTTTAATTTATAATCTTTATTTAATAAGTTGTAATCTAAAAGGAGTCGTCTTATCAATTCCCCATTTTTTAAATTGGTTTTTATCGTTTTTATCGTTTTTATGTCCTGTATAATATTGTTGCCATTATTTTTTTCGCCATTTATTTTCAAAATTCCACCATATTTAAATTAAATAAATAGATATATTTTTAAAATTCCTTGCTTTACTAATTTATTAATTCATTGATTTTTTTAATTTATAATAATGATATTCTATAGTTTTTAAATTAATTCCTGTGATTTTCGCAATTTCCTTGGGAGTTTTACTTTGTTCCATATGTTGTTTTATTATTGTTTTATTATTTGTAGGGCGTCCCGTTGCAGTCTTTAAAGGTTTAACTGTTATTCCTATTTCCTCCAGTGCTTCCAATATCTTTTTATTAGTTCTTTTGTATTTAGAAACTGGCAAATAGATTTCTTCTACCTCACAAACCTCTAAAAGCTCGATTATTAACGACTTTGTAAGTTCTTTATTAATATAAATTCCTTCCTCTTCATCGTTTAATTCGTCTAATTTATCGATTAAATCTTCAATAGAATCGGCTCTTAATTCTTTTATATTTAAAGTCTTTTTCAAGTTTTCTAAGTCATTTAAAACTCCAGAATTTTCAACATTATTATCATTCATAATTTTACCATTGACACAATTAACAATTATATACTAATCTACATTATTTTATAATTGGGGTTTCTATATTTTATAGATATTTATTATCGAGTTTTTAGCTACTAAAGTAAAATTTTAAGATAGGATTGTTAAAGGATATCTAATTAAATATAAAATTAATATATAAAAAAATAATAAAAATAAGAAAAATAAGAAAAATAACTCGAAATATATTAGATATTATTCTTCGACATACATTAATGGATAATTCAATTCAGGTATGTAATTTAGCCGTATTTTATACTCTTTTTCTTTTCCAACAATTAATATCACATTTAACATTTCACCAGTTAGTGATACATAATCATCTTCTGCAATTTTTAGATTTATGTGGATTACAGCCTTTTTAATGAATGGTTGATTTTCCATAGCGACTTTTATAGCGTCTTCTAAAGACTTCTTTGAATTCATACTTATAGGAGTACCAACAAATTGATGAAATAATGCACCCATTGAAATACCGCCTTCAAATACAGCTCTTTCTTTTTCAGTTAAATTTTTAAAATAACTATTAAAAATCTCGTCTTTTTCTAATCTTTTACTATTGTCCATATTACTCATAAATACACCATTAAATAATTTTTAGTAATTTTTGACTTCTTAATTTTTAACGTTATCAATAGGATTTAATTTTTCTTTTATGGTTGCCAGACAAATTTTAATAATTTTAGATACTGCTTCATCTTTTGAAGTTGATTTATCCCAATTAGCATTTAGTCCTGCAGCTTCCGCATGACCTCCGCCTTGTCCATTTATCTTAGAAGCTACTTCTTCCATCAATTCGCCCATATGTAATTTTTTAGAAACTGATTTCCTACAACGAGAACTTATTCTAATTTGTTTATCTCTTTTCCTAACTGCGGCCACTAAAGCCAAATCTGCACCAATACTAACCGCTGTTTTTGCACAAGATGCTTCATAAGAGCTTGCGTTTGAAATAGTGATAATTAAACCATCCATCTCTTCAATTTGCATCCTACTGCACGCTTTTAAATGAGCAATTCTTTTCCCTTTTTCACTTTCTTGACTTAACAAATAAAGTATACGTTGAAAACTAATATCCTTAATTAACCAAGTAATCAATTTAAATGTTTCTTCGCTTGCAAGTTTTAAATGCTTCGTATCATATGCTATACCACAAAGTAGTGCTGTTCTCACATTTTTTGGAGGAAATAAATTTATATCTTTAAGTATTCGGCTTACCATCTCACAGGTGGATGTTGATTCTTCATTAACTATTAAAAAATCACATTTATCTGCGAGTTCTGTTTTTTTATGATGGTCCACCATAGATACATAAGATTCGTATAATTTTTCTTTATTAACCGTGATTTGATTTATTGAAGAGGTATCTACCAAAAAAACCTTTTTAGGAATTTTAGGATACTCCAAAATTTCGATATCATAACTAAGATTTTGTATCTCTTCAAGCATATTACGAGATATTTTACTTATTGAATTTGCTGAAATTCTGTATTTTCCAGTTTTTGGATTCGTTCCAGTTTCTTCATCCGATTTTACATTTTTTAATTTTTTTGGCTTATTTATATGTTCTGCCAAAAATCTAAGCCCAATACATGCACCTATTGCGTCAGGGTCTGCATTATGATGGCATAAAAACAGAATTTCATCGGATTTTAGAATTTCTTTTAATTTTTCAATATCATATTTATTATTCATAAAATCATCATCTTTTCTTTTAAAATTTATAAATTAAGTTTATTTAACATATATTTTAAACTACTGTTTTGTATAGTAATATTGTTAAATTTTTGTAAAATAGATTGATTTAAAATTCAAATAACTTCAAATAATTACATAGCAATGTTTTAAAATTAAAAAATGAATAGTTTATTAAAAATATATATTTAATTATTGGTTGCCTTCGAGAGCTTTTTGTAAAGTTTCTTGGAGTTCTTCGTATCTTTGTTGCATTTTTTCTTCTTGTTTTGCAAAGGTAGCAACTCTGATGCTTAATGTTTCCAATTTTTCTTCTAATTCGATTTTAACTTCATCTTTTTTTCTTTTGATTAAGATTCCGCCAGCCATTTTGAAAACTTCGTCAGATTCTGATTTTGCCATTTCTTCGATAGCTTTTTCAAATTCTTTCATTTGTGTTTCAAATTGTTGTTTTTGCATCATAATCATTTGCAATTGTTGTTGTAATTGTTGAAATTGTGCAATTTGGTTTTGAACATCTGCAGGTACATCCATATTATCAATCCTCTCTTAAATTTCTGTTATTAGGTGTTATTACATATTATTATCTATTAGCTATATATTATCTATTTGATTAATTTGTATTCAAACTTTAATATTATCTTTTATTTATAATTTCGTATATGTTTTCAGCGATTTTTATCCACCGAATATATGAATATACGGAAGCTTTTAGAATACTTACCTCTTCGGCACTTCCACATATTTTTATGACATTATCTTTAATTTCCATATCGCATTTTGAACGAATTTGACTATCACAATGTTCAACATAAACACTATTATATATCGTTTCAGCTGTTTTAACATCGTTGAATGTTAATTCAAGTTCAAAATATGGATTATTGTTTGTTTTCATTTTCATTATTTCACGAATAGTTAGTTTATTCTTCCTCTTCGAAAATATCGAAAATTTTATGACCTGTGATTTTTAATTTAGGGCCAATATGTACGTTTTCAGAGTCATTTACGTTGTAAAAATCTAAAAAATGAACTCCTTCGCAACCTTTGTTAAATTTTAATAAGGTATATTCCGTATTATCTTTCTTATTAGTATTAATTGCATAAATTGGCTTTTTTAGATTATTAAACAAAAATTTTGTAAATAATTTCCTAAATTCCTTACAATTGTCCTCAAAATCATAAACTATAGTATTCTGAATTTCTACTTTTTCAGAAATGATTTCTCTTTGCAATTTGATAGCCATAATTACCGATAGAACTTTATTATTTTCAACATCGTATATTTTTAATTTATTAGGATTGCCCTTTAATTCCTCGATAACTACAAAATTTTTATATTTCTCAATTAATTCTGAAGCCGAAGTTTTCCCTCGATTAACAGTTTTAATATTAAAAACCTTTGACAAATCATTTGCTAAACTACGAGTTCTTTGTGAAGGCTTTCGGGATGTGGTTATTATCATATTACTAACCTACTTAAGTTATATATTCCATTTATATACATTATACTTTAATTATCTTGCCTGAACTTTTTTAACTATTTTAGGTCTTAATTTTATTAATACTCTATTACTGCAGTGTGGACATTTAGCTTTTGAACCGATATCATCAATTGTTATGATTCTTTGACAATTTGAACATCTGTATTCTACCATATTATCACCATTATGTAATTATCCGTCAATTATCTTCTTTTTTATATTATTTTTATAATATATTATTTTATTTTTATAATTATAACATTATAAGTCTAAAATTTTATGTAATATTATTATGAGTAATATACATAGTAATTTAAGTTATATATTTTTATTTATTCATAACTACTATATTGATATACTATATTTATGTTATTTTTACAAATAAGCAATATAATTAATCTATATCTAAAAATTAGTCTTAAAAAATTGAATAGTTTCATAAATCTTAAAATAAAATAAATAAAATAAGTAAGAATATTTGTTAAATTAAATTTCTCTGTTTTTACTATCAATAACTCTTCTGATAGCTTTTGTAACAGCTTTTCCCGAACCTGTTTCAGGGGTGTAAGCTCCACCAGCTAATTTAGCATTACACTTTGAGCATACCCAAATTGAAGTACCTGCTCTTTTTAATTTAGGGAATCCACATACAGGGCATTTGTATGCTTTTTTCTGTTTCATTTCTACGTTTCTTAATCTTACTCTGAGTTTTCTACCGTATCTTGGTCCGAACCTACCAGATGAACCAACTTTTTTAGTGTGGCTGTATTCTACCATATTATCACCTAATAATTAAAATATTGAAACTACATCCTTTTTGTCTTTAATTTGTAATTTCGTGTTTTTTCATAAATTTAATATATTTATTATTTATTGATTTAGTATTCTTTAGTATTCTTTAGTATTTTTTGCAACTTTTGCATTACTACTAAATTACTTCATCATTTTTGGATTTATTTCTAAATTATACAAATTTAAATCATAATCCTTTTAAAATGAGCATTTGCCCATTTAATACATAAACGTGTTGAATTTTAAAAAACACAAATTCGGCACGTAATATTTGTTGTATGTTAAATTAAGTTTTACACATATCCACGATATATTTACTCTATAGAATATCCTATACTACAATATAAACTTATCTATAGTATAAAATATTACAAGAATCATCACATAATTTAGATTATTACCCATCTAACAACTATATGATTTATCTAAAATTAGTATTGCTTTTTAATATATAAAACTATATCCAAACTACAAGTTTGAACTGTGCATTATTGTATTAAAAATTAACCTAAAAAATAAAATAAAAATAAAATAAAATAAAATAAAAATTGGAAAAATTTAGAAAGATTTATAATCTTTTTAAAACTCTTGTTTGAACAGAACCTTTTGTTATTTTATTTAAAAACATATAAAATTCGTTTTCAATACCACTTGGTATTTCAATCACAAACACAAGAGAGCCATCCCCCATCCATTCCTCTTTTTTAATAGTCCCGTATTCTGCCAAAGAGTGGTATAGTGTACCTGCATATTCCCCACCAAGTTTAACAGCCACTTCTCTTTTTTCGAATTTCATAGGTAAAATTAACCTAAGTTTTTTTATCACGTCATTTACTTGCTCTTCAGCACTTTTATACAAATCTATTGAAACCCTTGCTTCATTCATAGCATTTTCAATTCTTTTTGGAGGGTGAGGAGTATCGGTTTGTGGATTAATAGTATTCCTTGCAATAAAAGATATAACTTGCTTCTTTTTTTGTTCCTGCATTTCTTTTCGCTGTTCTGCAGTTAAATGAACTTGTCCTTTCATCAATATTTTTTCAGCAATTTTTTTACCATCTAAAGTTTCAAATACTTTCATTAATAGTTCATCAGGAGCTTTTTCTCCTTTTGCAATGTCCTTATAGATATGTTCTGATGCTAAAATGTCTGAAATATCCGCAGATGATTGATTTTCCTTATATTTAGCTGCTAAATATGGGTCGACATATATTTCAAATTTTTCACCGTGTGATTGTAGTCTTGCCATAACCGCATTATCTAATGATGCCATAATACCCCTTTTATCACTTGTTTTATCGAACAAAATAATTTTACACTAAAATAACCTAATATAAAATAATAATGCAAATTTAATATAGATTTAATATAAATTTAATGTAGAACTAAATAATAGAGTTATAATATTGTAAATACCCAATATTGTAAAAATGAAAAATAATTATTATTTTAAATTATTTTTTAACAATAACCTATTAAAATATATTTTCTTCAAATATTATTCTTCATTTTCTTCTTGAATTTTATTTTCATCTTCGATAGCTTTTGAAACGTATTCAATAACTGATTCAATTTCTTCAACTGATTTTTTCTCAACCAATTTCTCACTATCTTTTACAATTGCCATATCTACGCTAATAGCATTTAATTCAGGATTTATTTTGTTTAAAATATATATTGCCAAGTCCATACCTTCTTTGACAGTGATATTTTCATCGTATTTTTCTTCAAGAAGTTCCATTGCTACATGTCTGCCTGAACCGATTGCAGAAGCTTTGTATTCGATTAAAGCACCGCTTGGGTCTGTTTCAAATAATCTGGCACTGTGCTTATCAATTCCGGTAATTAAAAGTGCTAAACCAAATGGTCTTGCTCCACCGTGCTGTGTATAAGCTTGTTTAATATCACAGATTTTTTTAGAAAGTGCCTCGACAGTTATTTTTTCACCATAGGTGATTCTGTTTATTTGAGCTTCTGTTCTTGCCCTGTCTATTAAAACTCTTGCGTCAGCGACTAAACCTGATGTAGCAGCAACGATATGGTCATCGACTTGGAATATTTTCTCAATTGATGATACTTCGACTAACTTGTTTGAAATTCTTCTGTCGACTGCTAAAACTACACCATCTTTACATTTGATACCTACGGCTGTAGTGCCTCTTCTAACAGCTTCTCTTGCATACTCAACCTGGTATAATCTACCTTCTGGGCTGAATATTGTAATTGCTCTATCGTATCCTGATGCTCCTGGAACCATTTGCATAATCTTCCTCCTGTATACGCAATATTTTATTTTATTTTAGTCTAATTGTCAACCAAAATTAAATTACATAATTTTAATAATAAATTTTAATAATAAATTTTAATAATAAAATACAAATTTATCAGCATATTTTGTTTTAGTTTTCATATTGGTTATTACACTATTATTTTCTCAATTGTATTTATCTATTTCTTTTTTATTAGATTTAAATACATAATATCTTACCTTATTTTAGAATATATGATATAATTTAGTTTATAAATATCTTATAATATTGAATATAGTCCTTTATATAATTTTATATTTTAAAGTTATTTATTAACTTATATGTGTATCATCTATAATATTTATTCGTATGTTTTTAAGAGTATTATTATGTTATTGTATTGTCATATTACTTTACTATTGTACTATTATAATTATTAATAATTTTAGAATAATTTATTTACCTCCAATAATATAGGATAATACAAAACAATATAAAATATTAATACCATAGGATACAAATTATTATATGAGATACAGATTAAAATTTAACATCCTTAATTATCGATATTTAAAATTAAAAAGTAATACGATAATATACCATATTATAACATAAAGATGAAAATAGGACATAAAAAGAAAAATGGTGATGTAATGACAGCAAAAATATTAATAAATGGGTATGGGTCGATTGGTAAAAGAGTAGCTGATGCAGTAGCTTGCCAAAAAGATATGGAAGTAATTGGTGTTACAAAAACAAAACCTGATTTTGAAGCAAAAATGGCTTTAGAGAAGGGTTATAAATTATATGCTGCAGTGCCTGAAAGAGCTCACCTATTTGAAGAAGCAGGTTTGGAAATATCCGGAACAATTGATGATGTGATTCAAGATGCTGATTTAGTAGTAGATGGAGCCCCTAAAAAGATAGGAAAACAAAATCTTGAAAATCTTTACAAAAAGAATAATGTAAAAGCCATTATTCAGGGTGGAGAAAAAGCAAACGATGCAGAAGACTCTTTTAACTCATTGTGGAGCTACGATAGATGTTATGGCAAAGATGCTATTAGATTAGTTTCATGTAATACAACAGGATTATGCAGGTCATTATATGCCATAGATTCCATTACAGACGTTTTAAAAGCAAGAGTTGTATTAATAAGAAGAGCGGTAGACCCTAACGACTCTAAAAAAGGTCCTGTTAACGCAATTATACCATCAACAGATGTACCTTCACACCACGGCCCAGATGTAGAATCAGTAATCAAAAAATTCAAAGGAAAAATTATTTCATCAGCTGTTATAGTACCTACAACATTAATGCACATGCACTCATTAATGGTTGAAACTACAGGAGCTACAAAAGACGATATAGTAGATGCAATTGCTAAAACGCCAAGAATTTTCACCGTGAAAGCTTCAGAAGGTTTAGATTCAACAGCAGCTTTAATTGAAATGTCAAGAGATATGGGAAGATTGAGATACGATTTAAACGAAATTCCTGTTTGGGAAGAAAGTATAAACGTAATTGACAATGAAATCTTTATGATGCAAGCAGTACACCAAGAAAGTGATGTGATTCCTGAAAACGTAGATTGTATAAGGGCTATGTTGCAAATGGAAGAAGATAACATTAAATCAATTGAAATGACAAATAAAGCAATGGGTTTATTAAAATAATATATCCATATTTTTAATACTTTAATTTTATATACCACTATTCTTTTTATTTTTTAGATTTTTTTAGATGTTAAAACATTTTATAAAATAATATTAAAAATATTTTAAAAAAATGTTTAAAAATATAAAAGATGTTTAAAAAAATGTTTAAAAATTAAAAAAGTTAGAGATATGAAGCTATTGTAATCCCATATCCCCAATCAGAGTTATTTATTCCTGTCAACATATCTACAATTGATGGACTTGTAGGGTTTTCTACAAATACGGCATTAGAACCGCCTAACTCGTATGATTCAGAATAAGATGGCGGTGATATATAAACTAAATTATTTCCTAATGTCCAACCTGAAACATAAGGTTCAGGATTTGCATATTTTCTTACCCTAAAATTATCATAATGTAATTCAGGGTTATTATCATTATCTCCGTTTGAACTACCCAATACGAAATAAGAACCCTCTGCATTTAAAGCTTTTTTCACATCATTATTTACTGAAAACTGGAATATTTTTGGATAAGCACTAAATTGAAGAGGCACTTCTCCATTTTGAGATATGTAATTATTTAGGGTATTCAAATAAAAACTCGTATATTCTGTTTTATGGTCCAATACAAGTTTAATCCTATACCATTGGTCATCATAAGTCGTATATTCGTGATAAGTTCCAGATTTAACATATTCAATACGTTCTAATAATCCACCTTCATCCCATAAATTTTCATATTCCCAACCTAATTTTAAGTCATTCATATGGCCATTGGAATAGAGGAAATCTGCCAAATTATTTGTAATGCTCCAATAATTATAGATACCCCATCTACCACCCAATTCTGCAGTGTTAAATATTACTATATCGTTTCCATCGTGATATCTACCATAATATCCCATTAACATTTGTGGGGCAGTGTATCCATCTTCTTTACCCATTAAATCCACTTCTGCAATGTATAATTTTCCCTGCACGGGGTGAAATAAATCATCAGGTACTAAAGAATTTAATTCAGTGTATGTTATCATTTTAGGAGGCTGATTATCTGCCATTGAATAAGTCATATTTATATTATATAATGAGTTAGAAAATGGGCTCGTAGATGATTCATAATCCCATTGATTATTATTAATATGGATATATTTTTTAAATAATGTGTCATCGCTATTCTCGAATCCATCAAACATTGTAAACACGGATTTCCCATCTGAAACACCTGTGCCGGAGTAATAAATATCTACTTGTTCAACAGAATTCGCACTTAAATTCATTTTTAACCATACAAATGCTTTAGGGTTTGGTTCTGATGAATTCCAATATTCTACCCAATAATTTAATTTTACACCATTATGGTAAAAATCTAATCCATTACCGTCACTATTTTTGATAAAATTATAATTTGAGTTATTTAATACAATTAGTACAGGGAAATTTTCCAAATTTTCAGTGTTTGGATTTTTTATATATATTGAATCTTTTGTATCACTTTTTACATAGTGGAATGCACTAATTATTGTTTTAACAGTTATGTTTTTTGAATTTTCATAAGATTTACTTCTTAAAGCACCTGCTTTCGATAGATTATAATCTAAAGTATAATCTACATTAAAAGTAAATCCGTTTACCATTGAAATATTTGTTATTTCGAAATTATAATTTAATTCATAACCTGCATTTTCATAAGTAGTTTTAATTGCATTTATATCATTTTGAATTTCTGATTCGGTGTGATTTTCTAAATAATACAGCACACTATCCGTATTATCAAAAAATGGAGTAGAACTACCCGAGTTATAATCGTTTATCACTTGAAATTCTGCATCATTTAAAACTTTATTAAAAACCTTGGGCAATGAATTAGAAACTAAAATTTCTAAAGAATCTGCTTTTAACCCTAAAGTATCAGCATTGGCTTCTTCTAATGCGCTATTCTTATACGTATCCAGCATTGTAAATGATATTACGCCGAACAACATTATTAAAAGTACCAGTGTTGTTGTAGAGTGGGAAAGATACATTATATCACAACGTTATCTTTATTTTAATAATTATAATAATTATAATAATTAGGATAATAGGATAATAGGATAATTTTATAATAATATCTTATATCGAATATAAAATACAAATATACCATATAAATCTAAATATTAAATTTTAAAATATGAAATATGAACTATAATATTATTTAATTTGAATTTTAATTATAAATTACTGAATAAATATAAAATTAATTAGGATATAAAATCAAAGATGCATTTATTGGCACTCCAGATTTATGATAATATATTATTTTTTTACGGTCAGCAGATATTGCTTCAGATGCGATAAATGCGGTATCTTCATCAGAAAAAGGACCCATTGTATTAATATTCTTAGGGCCAAAAATTACATTCCAATATACCACATACCAGCCACTTGACCTGTTTATTTGTACTACAGTGTGAGCTATTGCAAAATTATCATTTACAGCACCCTTTGAATAGCTATAATTCCCGACAGCCACCTTATAATTATCATAATCTATTCTACTGTCAATATACGAGTCAATTATTGAAGAATCTATGTTGGTGTTTAATAATACGATTACATTTTCCAAAGTACCTTCAGATAACAAAGATTCCATTGCAGATATTGCTTTATTATTCAAAACGTTGAATTCTACTGCTTCAGTGTATCCTTCAGTGTCCTCAAAAACTGCAACCGTATATATTGATGTTCCCACAATTAAAATCAAAATTGCAAAAAGAACATCGTAATCAAATATCATAGTTAAATCACCGACGGTATCTTTAATGTAATATTATTAGTTAATTAGAGCTTATTTTAATTTTTGTTTTATTTTAATTTTTTTAGTTTTGATATCCCATAATAAAACAATTACTTGATTGATACTTGATTGATAATTTATTAAGCGCCAATACTCAACGTAATATTATGTGATTCTAATTTAAGACCATAATTCATAATATTATAATCATTCGTAATTGTGAAATAAACTTTATTAGTTTCAGGACTATTACTTACACTTAATAATTTAATTTCTAAGCAATTACCACCGTCATAATCCAAAAATTTCTCAAATTCAGAAAGTGATTCCGTTGAAGACAGGGTTCTATTTGTTATAACTCCATTTACTTCAAATATTGCATTTGTTGGTACATCAGAACTTAACGTAATATTACCCAGCACATATTCATCATTATTTTTGTAGTAGAAGATTTGACCCTGAGACAGAGTAAAGTAGTACTTATAACCAATTTGTTTAGATAATGAAACCGGTACTAATTTTTTACGGTTAAAGTTATACACTTTTCTTTCAAATGTTCCCTCGTGTGTAGACGTATTTACTATAAGCGAATTAATATCTGAAACCTCAATGTTATTAAACTGGTATTCATATTCGTAATTATAAATATCTACACAATTAGGGTCATAGCTACCTTTTATTTTATTACTGCTATAATAATGTCTTGTTAAATTTGTTAAAAAATCATAATAGTCCGATTCATAATTATCTGATGGGAATTCATAATCTTTATAAATTTTTGTTGCGAGTAAGTTAACTTTTTGAATTTCCTGAGTCGAATGTATTTCATTTTGAGCTGTAAGCATAGATGACGATAGGTTAG
This sequence comes from Methanococcus voltae, assembly GCF_024807655.1. Taxonomy (NCBI): domain Archaea; kingdom Methanobacteriati; phylum Methanobacteriota; class Methanococci; order Methanococcales; family Methanococcaceae; genus Methanococcus; species Methanococcus voltae. The sequence continues at coordinate 378,198 of NZ_JANUCR010000001.1, forward strand.
ACGTAATTATGAAAAAAATTATCAAGAACAACATTATTACGATTAATGCCTCATAACTGAATATATAACCTTTTTTAGACCCCAATTTACGAACTAATATATTTTGGTCATTATTAGTCAATCCGTCAATTGTTAACTGAATTTTGGATTTCTTTTTAAAATCTTTGTCTTTTTCGATAATTTTCATAATTTACCTTTAAAAATGATTTTTCCACATTTTGATTATTGGGTTAATTAAAAATAACTAAATTGTCCAAAATTACTTTTAATACTATTAAGTTTATTTAATTACGCCATTTCTACATTTAACTCCTTTGAAACGTAAAAATCATCAACTACGACTTTTAAGGAATTGCCCATATCTAATCCAGATGATACTGCGTTTTTAGTCATTATTTTAGTACCATTTTTATAAAATGTTATGTTTGTTTTTCCAGTGATATGTATTACCTTATTCGCATAATATATGTCATAATTTTTTCCATATATCCTATCAAAACTTGAATCCAATACTATATCTTCATTATATGCCACAATCGCCGTATTTTCAAATATATTAAGTATAGCATCCGCTGAACTAACTATTTCAGATCTTTTAAATTCATTTGCGGTATTGATAACAATATTCCCAATTATAGAAAATGTTATTATAATTAGAAGCATTGCTATTAAAAAATCATACGCAATTTGTCCTTTATTTTTTTTGAATTTATATACTTTCATAGTATCTACTTTTTGAATTGAGTCCCAATTTTTAGATTCTCATTTGATATGTAGTTTTAATTTAGATATATAATCATATCTTTTTTTATAAAGTATATTAAATTTTAAAATTGTTTTGATAATACTAGGCATTGTAAATAATTTTCTATTTTATGATATTAAATATATTCGAAAAAATATATATTTTTATGGATTATCTACTGTAAATTTTAAAAATAAGATTAAAAATTATAAAAAAGAATTTGTTTTGAAATCAAAGTATAATAAGATATTAATAAATTAATAAATTATTTTGCTAACCATTACTAATTAATTAAGGTATTACTTCGATTTTAATTCTATTGTCTTCTTTCAATAATTTAAAAGATAACAATTTTGAAGTATTAACATATATGGAACTTCCATTTAACATTTGAATATCACTATCAAAAGTTGCAACAACCTCAAAACCATCGCCTGAAACTGTAATATTATTAGTTGCAAAATTCCAAGTTGATTCAGAAGGTGATTTTACCCTAACTAATTTGTAAGAACCTTCATCAAGTGTATCCATCATTTGAATATTAGATTTCAAATTGGATAAACTTCCATGTGCTAAACTTGCTTTAGCAACTTCTGTAGTTTTATCCAAACCAAATAAACCTGGAATTATAGTTGCCACTACAACAGAGGCCAATAAAGCTAAAAATAATATGGAAAACTCCATTGAGATTTGACCTTTACCATTTCTAACTTTTCTACCGAATATTTTTTTCGGATTAGCTTCAGGTTTAACAGATTTATTTTTAAGTTTAATCTTCATATTATCATCCTTAGATTTTAGCAACTCGATAAAACAATTAAATTATGATAAGATAATAGAATAAGACTAATTGAAGTAATTGAAGTAATTAAAAGATATATTGATAAAATTTATAATTATAATTAATAATAGATTAACTACTTTTTATTATATAATAATTAAATAAACAAGTCTTCAGCTTCAAAACCTGAAGATTTTGGTTCCCATTTAACTACATAGTAAAATCCCACATCTTCCGGAGAATCTGTTGTATATGCAAACGCAGGAACGTCCATTGAATTATCAATTAATGAATAATCATCAACTATAGGCAGTAAATAACTGTCTATTTGAGTATTTTTACTTGAAAGACCTTTAAATCTACTTACCCAATCATTGTATGATTCCATCCAAGCTTTTGGTCCATCTATAGCTTTATAAGTATCTATAGAAGAATAACCATTTATAATAATTGGTGCTGGCATAACTAATGAAACAGTGCCCCCTGCCAAATTAACTATATTACCACGCACGTAAAGACGAACGTTATCCAATGATATACCATTATTTTTGTATGCCGGTATAAATTCGTTTAAATCGATTACTTTTATATTTGAAAGAACCATTGGTCCTACAATCTCCATTTTGTCCTCTTCATAATCTAAACCCAAATCAGTACCTCGAGTAATATTAATAATTACCTTAGAAGCAGTTGTCTGAATTACTGTATCTTCATCTTCTTCATCCTCGTCTTCCTCTTCATCTTCCTCGTCTTCCTCGTCTTCTTCGTAGTCCACTATTAGATAATCAATTCCTGCACCATAAAATTTAAATGTTATTTTTGAATAAGGCGGTATCCAAAAACCCGTTCGACTATTTAATTCAGATAAAGGGTCTATATCTACATTTAACGTATCATATTCGTATCCATTATCATCATAATCTTCGTAATCCAAGGTTTTAAAATATTGAACTTTTTTTAATTCTTTAATTTCATATTTAACATCAGTAGGAACGTTTACAAAAACAGAATATGGGTTGTTATTAGTCATATCTCCTTTGAATTCCCAATTTGTATATAAAGAAGCCACATTTGTTTCTGCAAATGTTGAATTTATGGATATTAAAATAAATAATACGAAAAAGAAGAGTAAGGAAATTTTAATTAAATTATTTCCTTTTAAATTTTTAGTTTTTGTATCTTCCGATTTAGACTTCATCCAAACCACCTAATGTTCTTACAATCACGAGTTCTTCACTATCCTTTGAAATAAGTAATGGAATTTGTTCAGAAGGTATTGATACAATCAATACATAATTAACGTTATCATCAAATATTTGAGTTTTCTCTTCAATTTCGTTTAACTTTTGACCATAACTCGAAAATTTACTGCTTACACTGCTGTAATCCAATTTTCCTGCTACTGTAGCATGCAATATTCCTGGTACATTGTCAAGAGAATATGATACAGAAGAACTACTTTCTAAAGTATCTTTATTACCATCATCTTCTACTGCAGAAGATACCATTTTTGTTTCAGAATATTCCAAATTAGATAATGCCATATATGAATTATCTACAATTGCGTATGTTAAGAAATTAGTATCATTCTTTGAATATATTTTTATAAATTCACCAACCTCAGGTAATTTACCACATTGGTCTGAGGTTAACATTATCGTTACTTTATCCATTCCTTTAACGGAAGTTATAGAAAATCCATCTAAACTTCCCAAATTTAAAGATTCTACATATTTTTGTAAATTATCCCTATTAATAAATATTTTGGTTGTTTTTGTTTTAACGTAATAGTATTCATCACCAGATGAAAGCTGATAATCTACATAGCTATTTAATACGGTTGTTATTTCAGATTTTATATCAATCGTACTAAAGTATTCATCTATTTCAGCAATACTATTTGCACTTTGTATTTTACGAACTAATTCAGGTGCTCTACTACTATAATCATAATAGGAGCCGTACATGGCAATAATTTGACCAATCGACGAATCTTTATATTCCTTCACCTGTATATAGTCAGTGGCTTCGTCAACCACATCATTTACTTCAGATATAGATTGACTGTTTTGTATTTTGGCAATAAATGACAACCTTCGATGGTCTGAAGGATAGGCTTCAAATAAATTATTTACTGTAACCATAGACGACTCTTTAGTTTGTTCTAATCTAACCTGGTCTTCGGCTTTTATGTTGGTATAGATATAGTAAGAACTAACAATAATAACCGTTATCAGCGCCAGTATTAAAACTGAACGAAGGTGCCTATAATAAATTCTTGAAGACTTTTTTGACTTAGACTTCAAAGACTTTACTTTATCGCTATACTCCTCAGCAGACATCATTTCCCCCTTAAATATAACAATACTGTCAATAATTAATAATAAATAATGAGTATCATAAATAAAATTGGATATATAAAATTAAATATGGTATAAAATCTCTTTTAATAAGGTAATCTATCTTTTACATTTTATATTAATTTATGGGTTTAGATTAACGATAAGTTTATTGTAAATTAAGTACAAATTCGTTTAATTCTCAAATTTTAAGGCAACCGTAGTATCTGCGGATACATTATCTTCAATATAATCTTTCAAAAAATTTTTATCATTTTCAGATACTGGCGTATCATTAGCCAATACTATCGTAATATCATATTGCCCCTCCCGATTAATTATTTCAGAACGTATGAAATATAAACTTGCTTCTGAACCATTATATCCAGAATTTAGCAGATTTACGGCAGATTTTGCAAGCACATCTACATCACCGACTTTTTTAACCTGTTGGTCTAAAACTTCATCCATAAAATGAGAAGTCATTGCATAGGAAATTACAAGTATTGCTAAAACCATTACTGAAAATTCTAAAGATAATTGACCTTTTTTACCTTTTTTACCTTCTTTTTGCTTTTTATATATATTAAAAGCAGTATTTTCAATTTTTTTCAAATTTTCACCGATTAATGTGAAATTATTGAGAAACTTTTTCATAATATTTGATTAATTCTATTATAATATATTTTATTTTTTTTATAGTATATATGAATATAGTGATTAATTATATAAATTGAATTATCTACGACAAATACCGATAAATACCAATTAAGTTAAATAGAACATATATTAAGATATTTTAACAGCAAAATGGTTATATAACTTAATAATACGAAAGGTACGAAAGGATAAGTCTTTAAAATATTTACATCGGTTATTTTGCCCTTCGAATTTAAATCTTTTATCAGGTCTATATCTTCATTCGACAAACCTTCCCCATCTAAATTAATAACTTTACCTTCTATTTTACCAATTTGGGCATTAAACATTATTTTTATTCTCTTAAAGAGGCTCGAATTATTAACAGAAACATTATCTCCATTTATGATAATTATATCCCGTATAATATCCCCTTCTTTTAATTCCGAAATTGGTTTCTTAATAGATATCTCTGCACCAGTCAAAGCATAAATTACAACAGAAAGTAAGCTTAATTCTAATCCATAAACTGCATAATTCAATAGTACGTTTTGAGTTAAAAAATATGAATTATCCATTGCGTAAATAGCTAATAAGTATAATGGGGACATATAACCCAAATATCTTGCTAATTTTCCATATATTTCGAATTTTCTACCCAAAAGTATTGAAATAATTGCAAAACCCCAAACAAATATCGATTTATAAGGTAAAGCATATATATCCACCACATAAGTAATTAAACCAATTATCATTGCCATATAACCTGCAGAAGGCACAATTTCCTTCCAATATTTTATAAATATGGTTTTCATTGGCCAAATACTTGCAAATATAAAACTTAATAGTATTATTGCAAATATAGGAATTGGAACATATAAAAAGCTTGAATATGCAAATATAGGTGCTAATGTGGCAAAAAGCTTAATATCCCCTCCACCCATACCTACACCAAGTATTAAACCCAAAATAAGCGTAGATATTAATGCCGCTATGGAATCAAATCCAAAATAATAAAATCCAACAGAAACATTTAACAAAAACATTATTATTGTGATATAATGCGGTATTATCTTTTCTTTTATATCAGTATATGTCGCCAATCCAATCAAAAAGCCATTTAATATATATGCAATAATCAAAAAATCCATAATTTCCACTTTTAAAGTTTATAATCTATTTTAATTTATGGTATTTAAATATATAAATTATTTAATTGTATTATTCTTTATTTTTTTATTATTTATCTTTGTATATACTCATTTATCCTTATTAGTGATATTTATCTTTTATTCATTGTTTTTTCCGAGTTTTTCTGCTACATTATTTTTAATATCTTCTAATATTGAAGGGTCTTCGTCTAATTTTTTAACTGCTTCCTCAATAGTGTCCATTTGAGTAATCTGCAATATTTGTTTTAGAACTTCTGAAGCTATTTCAGGTTTGTGAATCCACTTACAATTCATACAGCTCCATATTTTAGAACCATCTTTTCTCGTAATGCAATCACCTAATTCTTCATCATTGCAAGGATAAAATGGACAATAGCACCATAAACAAGACTGTCCTTCATAATGACAAGGATAATATTCACAATTTGTATTCGCACCAGATGTTTCTAATACTTTTTTTAAATGCTGTTTTGCAAGGTCTATCATAATATCACACATTTATTGTTTATTACAAATACTTAGTATATTAATTCTAAATTATTTATTAATTGCCATTTATTTTTGGATAATTTATACTATTAAGTATCTTAAATGTTTAAAATAGGTTATAATGATATGTTTATTACTTATGTAATACATAAGCATATTAAATTAAAATATACTTAAAATATAAAATTAAATAAACCTATTAATTAATTATTACAAATTGAGGAAATAATATGATAAAACATACCTGTAATATGGATAATTTAACAGTTGACAGCCTATTTAAAGAAGCAGAAAAAATAAATGACCCCGTACTTAAAGAAAAAACTATTGAATTTTTAAAAAATCCCCTCCCAACACACAGTGAAATAGAATTGTCTAACGTTTCGTTAGAAGAGTCCCCTGCAAGTGTTAAAAGACATCACAAGTACCCAAAAGGACTTTTGGAGCATACAATGGCAGTAACTAAACTTTCATATAATATTGCAGTAGCCTTGGAAGAAGTTTATGGCTTAGAATTAGATAAAGATTTAATTGTTGCAGGAGCACTACTCCACGACATAATGAAACCCCAAAATTACCAAATAAAAGAAGAAATAAAAGAATATAAAGTTAAAATTAATAATAATGACAAAAATTGTAAAGATTTTAAAGATAATGAAAATTCAGATGAAAAAACTGAAAAAACTGAAAAAACAGAATACATAACTGAAACTAAGGTCATTAGACGATTTGACCACAGTTCAGATTTTCATTTGGAACACTTGACTTTAGCGACTTCAGAGCTTTATAAAAGAGATTTTCCATTAAAATTAATCAAAGTTGTTTCAAGTCATCACGGTGATTATGGTTCTTCACGCCCTGATTCGATAGAAGCTTGGATTATACATCACGCTGATAATATGGACGCTAATTTAAACGATATAGCAATTAGAATTGGAAATTCAAGAGCAAGAGACTTGAATGTTGATGATAACAAATTATATGAAAAAATAACTCCTTTAAAAATATATGAATTACGTTCACATATTGGAAAAGAGAATTTAATTGAATATTTAAAAAATATGATGAATTCAAATGAAGAAAATAAGAGATAAAAGTAAGGAATTAAAAATAAATAAATATATAACTCCTAATTTTAACTTTTAGGGATAATATGTTAAAAAAAACAGTTCAAAAAGGAATTTCAAAAAGCAAATTATTAAAAAACATTCTTTCAAACGTTTTAAGTCCAAAAGAATTTGATAAACAAGCTCGAACTAAAAAACCCATAGTTATAGATTGTTTAGCTTGTGGTTTATGTGAAAAGGTATGTACTACAGAATCTATTAAAATATTTAAATTTAAAGATATTATATGTGAAAACTGTGGTGCTTGTGCAAATGTATGCCCAGTAGATGCCATAAATCTTAATAGGTTTGATATAGATTCTGAAAAATGTATACAATGCGGTTATTGTGCGTTATTTTGTACAATACCAATAATTATGAATGAAATACCTATAATAAATACCCCTCATATCACAAATGAATGTAATAATTGCGGGCTTTGTGTCCCAAAATGTCCAGAAAAAGCAATATCCTACGATAAATCATTATCAAAAATTGTAATATCTGATAATTGTAGATATTCCAAAAATAATAATTTAGAAATAAATGAAAAAAACAAATTAAATGACGAATGTATGATTTGTAAAAATTATTGTCCAATGAATGCGATAATATTACCAAAAGATTACAATAAAGCTTGCATTATAAAATTAGACATCAATTCGTGTATATTTTGTAAAGATTGTCAATATATATGTCCGTTAAATGAGAAAGGAATAGAATTCAATGAATGATGCAAAAATAACCCATATGATTTATTAAAATTATGTGAAATTATAAAATGTGAAATTATGAAAAACAATTTTCAAAATAATAAAATTAAAATAGGAATTGTAGTTCACGGCCCTGAAATTATTGATAGCAGATATGCTAAAAAAATAATCGATATAATTAAAAATTATAAATTTTCCTCCGAGTTAGAGTTTGAAAAAGAAATATATGTAAAATTAGGGGGTACAATGGGGAGGGTTGCCGTTATAGACAATAATTTGGAAGAAATAATCGATATTTCGGAAAAATTAGTACCTTCTAAGTCCCTTCAAAAACTCGGGGAATTCAATGATATATTATTTTTGCTAAATTATGGTAAATCCAAAATTACAGGTCATACCTTTGGTAAAATTGTTATAAACAATTCCAAAGTTCACAAAACGGTTATTCAAATTGAAAGACCTGGTGAAAAAGATGGAACTATATTATTATGGAATAAAAAATATATTGGGGAAAATTTAAAAAATAAAAAAAATAATGCTGAAGATAATTTTAAAGATAATACCTATAATGAACGTTTTGAAAGTTTTGTCAATGGACTAATTAACGTTATTAGTACTGAATTTAACATATCCGTTGAAAACTGCATAAGTAAAGGTATGAATGTATATTATGACGAATTAGGAAATCAATGCCGTAAAATACACGGTGTAAGCCCTAATGAATCAATAATGGTTAATGGGATAGTTGTAGGACGTTCAAAAGGCGAAGAAGTAATAATTATTTGCAAAGATGGTAAAATTATCGATATCAAAAATGCAGAAGTTAAATGGCACGGTGTTGAAAAATTGGGAGATATCGATTTGAACAACATAATTATTAAAACTGGTATGTTAAGACGACATAGTAATTTATGCGAAGATTTAAACATTGACGTTAAATTAAACGATGTTAAAAATAAAAATACCGATGATAAAAAAGTTGGAAAGTTGATAGTTATACACCACGCTGGAGAAAATACTTTGGAAATGCTAAAAAAAGGTCCTATTTCAGCAGTATTGACTATTGGCGATGATACAACCACAGTTTGTGGAGACATACTTGCAAGATTCGGTATTAAAATAATTGGCATTACCGATGGCGATAAAGACGAAATTCTTGATAATCCTCGATTAACTAATGGTTCAAAAGTATTTAAAATATTAAACGCAAAAGATGATGATGTAGGCGATTATATCATTGAAAATTCCACTTTTGAAGATTTAAAAAGTTTTGAAGAACATTTTATATCTATTTTTAAATTAATAGAAAATTATTCACCAAAATTGAAATACACTCTTGAAGAAATTAACAAATAAGGTTTTAAAATTAAAAAAGAATAAATAATAAAGAATAAAAAAGAATAAAAAAAAATTAACCAAGATTTAATGAGGGATTTAATGAATAATTCAAATTCTAAAAAATTTGTGGACAAATTAGTTGATTTTTTAGAATACAATGAAATAAAAACCATTTTTTCATATCCTGGTGAACAAATATTACCATTTTATAGGGCAGTTGAAAATTCTAATATAAAATTAATAACTGTTAAACACGAGCAAGCTGCAGCCCATATGGCCGATGGTTATTCTCGAATCACTAATGAAACGGGTGTTTGTTTAGTTACTGCAGGACCTGGTGCAACCAACATAACAACGGGTGTTGCTACAGCATATCGGGATAATTCTTCTATTGTATGTTTTACGGGTCGATGTCCTTCAAAATACATCGGTACGGAATTTTTCCAAGAAATACCTATGAATTTCTTAGATTTTGAAGAAGGTTGTTATATTTGTGAATCAGACGATGAAAACCTATCAAATATAAAAAAGGTATTTGAAAAAAGCTTATTTACTCGAAAACCTATCCAAATAAATATTTCAAAAAATGTTTATGATTCGATTGATAAATCATTTGGTTCGTTAAAAATTACAAAGAATTATAAATCTTATGAAAAGTATATTAATAATCATAACAATAGTGAATTATGTAACAAACTACATACTAAATACTGCATAAATACTATGAATAATGAAATAGTTGAAAATCTTGAAATCATTGAATATTTTGAGAATTTAAAAAATAATGAACTTGTTCAAAAATCTAAAAATCCTATGTTATTACTTGGGCAGGGTATTTTTGGACAACTTGATTATTCCGAAATAATTCATATTGACGAGATACTAAAAACCTTAAAAATTCCTATAGTTACTACATACCCTGCAAGAGGCGTTATTTCAGAAGAAAATGAGAAATGCTTCGGTATGATAGGAAGAAGAGGTTATTTTGCCAACAAATATTTAAAAAATTGTGATTTACTAATAAATTTAGGTTCAAGTTTATCGTACAATACAATACTTGAATCTTGGAATGATATTAACTCAAAAATTATTAATTTAGATATTAATATCAATTGCATTTCAGATATTGAAGTAATTGTTAAAAATTTCAACGAGATTTTTAATAACCCCGATATATTTCAAAAACATTGTAATTATGAAAAAAATAACAAAAATATATTTAAAAATATATTGGAATTTAAAGATTACTCAAAAAAAGTTAAAAAATTAATAGAATCAATCCCTAATGATTCGATTATAATAACAGATGCGGGAAATCATACTGTATTTACATCGCTATTTAAAAAGTGTACATTACCTAAAAGTATCATATCATCCCATAGTATGGGTACTATGGGTTTTGGGCTTCCTTGTTCCATTGGTGTCAAGTACGGGTGTATTGACAAAAATATAAACAGAGAAGTCATAAACATTAATGGAGACGGCGGAATTCAGATGAATATCCAAGAATTAGCAACTGTTGCCAAAAATAACTTAAAAATATTAATAGTAATTATGAAAAATAGTAGATTAAACATTTTTTGTGATTTGGACAACCCTGACTATTTAAAAATTGGGGAAGCTTATGGCATAACGTCCAAATTAGTTAAATCAGAAAATGAAATAAAAAAATGTGTGGATGAATATTTAAAAGGTAGTGGTCCTTTAATTTTAGTAGTCGAATGTGAAGATGAAAGTTTACCGAAGCCTGAATATTAAATATATCAAATAAACAACCATATAATATGAAATATAGATAAATAATATTTAATTATTCAAAAATAAATAATTAAAAAAACGAAAAAACGAAAAAAACAAGAATTTAACAAATGTATAAACTTAAACTAATTTAAAATTAATGTTTTATATATTTGAATTATACCTCGGTGAAAAAATGGGGCACGACTTATTTAAGGAATTAACAAAAAATATACACTTTAACGTAACAGAATTGGATAAAAATAACTTTGGTCAAGATTGGCAAGTTCCAGAATGTTTAGTGTCAATGATTGGAATAAAAAATGGTAAAAAGCCAGTTTTCTATTATGGAATTACTCAAAACTATAGAACTTCTTTCATAATTAAAAAAGGAAAATCTGAAAACGGAAATAACTTTATAAATGCAAGAGTTTATTTAAAATTTGACAAAGATTCATTAGTAGAAAAAGAAAAATATATCGTAAGTAATGGATTCACAGGATTGCTCTTAGCCGTCAAAATCAGTAAACCTGAATTCATAGCTACATTTAAAAACCTATTGCTTGAAGATTATTCAAAGAATGATATTCACGTGAAAGATGTACTCGACAGGATTAAAGATAGGAACGAGTTAACCTCCATCGAAGAAAGTGCCGAGTACATTGCAAATAGAGATTATGAATGGCTAATCGGTAGAATTAAATATATGTCTAAAATGTTTAATTATTCAGGCGAAGGATTTTGGTTATTACCTTTAAAAACAGAGTCTGAAATCACTAAAGGAATGTGCCATAAAAACGATGAATTAATCATTGATTTAGAATATGCAAAGTTGTTTGAAAACTATTTGGTTTACGTTGATGTCGAAAATGAAGTAATAAGGTACAATGGCGATAGATTGTGCAAAAATAAAAATACATTGACTGATGAACTAAAAAATAGAAGTGAAAATGTATGTCCTTGGTGCGGAAGTGCTTTAAGAAGTATCAGAACTAAAAAAGGAGAATTCTTAGGATGTACAGGATATCCAAAATGTTTATACAGGAGATATTTAAATAAAAAATACTAATTAAAAATATTAAATAAATTATTTTTTTCTATTTTAAAACTTTTAAAATATTTAAGATTTTTAAAACTAATTACTTATTATGTATTTTAAAGTAGTTATTCTAAAATATAATATCTTAACATCTAAATATAATAATATATGAATTATATAAAATTAATTAAAAAGTAATTAATAAAGCTTTGAATTAATATATAATCAACATATATTGAAATTAAATATGATGCATTAGAGTTATAAGTTATTGTTTTTGTTAATTAAGTGATAAAATGTTAAAAAAAATTTTTGTAAGTGGTATTGTTCAAGGCGTTGGATTTAGACCTTTTGTTTATAATATCGCAAAAAAAAATAATCTAAAAGGATATGTCAAAAATAAAGGGAATTTTGTGGAAATAGTAGTTAATGGTAATTTAAAAGATATAAACAACTTTTTAATAAATTTAAAAGAGGAAAAACCTGTGTTATCAAAAATAAATAAATTAGAAATAGAAGATATTGATACAAATAATGATTTAGATAATGATTTAAATAATAAATTAGATGGATTAGAAGAATTAAATAAAGAATTTCATATATATTCGAGTCAAAATGTAAATAATGAAGTAGCCGGTACAATACCGCCCGATATAGCATTGTGCGATGATTGTATAAAAGAATTGAAGGATAAAAAAGATATTCGATATGAATATCCGTTTATTGCTTGCGTAAACTGTGGTCCAAGGTTTACAGTTATAAAAAAACTACCTTATGACCGAGAAAACACTTCGATGGACAAATTTCCATTATGTGAAAATTGTGAAAAAGAATATAAAAATCCAAATGATAGAAGATTCCACGCTCAAGCGAATTGTTGCGATAAATGTGGTCCAAAAGTATTTTTAACAGATTCGAATGGAAATAAATTATTAGAAAAAGAATCAGCAATTAAAAAAGCCGTTGAACTATTGGAAGATGGTAAAATACTTGCAATAAAAGGAATTGGTGGCACACACTTGGTATGTGATGCAAATAACGATGATGCTATATTAGAACTTAGAAAACGGTTAAATAGACCTACGCAAGCTTTTGCAATTATGAGTACTGAAGAAAAATATCCATTATTTTCAAAATTCACAAAAATAGAAGAAGAAGCCCTAAATTCATATAGGAGACCAATAGTGGCTTTAAAGAAAAAAGAAAACGGTTATAATAAATACATTTCTGAAAATATTTCTAATTTAGACACTGTAGGCGTAATGTTGCCATATTCTGGCTTACATTATTTATTATTTGGCAAATGTACTGCATATGTAATGACTTCTGCAAATCTACCAGGATTACCGATGGCAATTACAAATGACAAAATTATCGAAAGTTTAAAAGATATTGCAGATTATTTCTTATTACACAACCGAGATATTGTAAATAGATGCGATGATAGCGTTTTAAAATTAATATCTAATAGAATGATGATATTAAGACGTTCAAGAGGCTATGCTCCAGAACCTATTGAAATAGATTTCTCAAAAATGGCAGAATTTGAAAATAAAAATAAATATAAAAATAAAGATGAAAATGAAAATGAAAATAAAGAAATTATAAATGAGTTAAATAATAAAAAAATTGAAAAAAACATAATATCTGTTGGAGCTGAATTAAATTCTGTAGCTTGCTTAACTAAAGGAAATAAGTTTTATATGACTCAGTATATCGGAAATACGTCAAAATATGAAACTTACAACTATTTAAAAGATGCTGTACATAATATCCTTAGATTAACAAATACAAATAAGTTAGATACGATTGTTTGCGATTTGCACCCTCAATTTAACTCCAAAAAATTTGCTAATGAACTAACAAAAGAATATGATGCACCTATGTTTGAAATACAACATCATGCTGCTCACGTATATTCATTAATGGGCGATAATGGGTTTTTTGAACCCAACATAACCATTGCCCTTGATGGACTTGGATATGGTAAAGATGGCAATATTTGGGGTGGAGAATTATTATATTGCGATAAAAACTATGAAATACATCGTATAGGTCATTTAGAAGAACAGTTGCAATTGGGTGGTGATTTATCCACAAAATACCCCCTTAGAATGTTGTTTTCCATACTTAGCAAAAAAATGAGTCTTGATGAATCATTTGAATTTGTAAAAAAATACATTGGAAAATACCCCGAATTAACAGAAAAAGAATTAAAATTAATTAAAATGCAAATAAAAAGTGGATTAAATACTGCAATTACCACATCAACCGGTAGAGTATTAGATAGCGTAGCTGCTTTGTTATCCGTTTGTTTCAAAAAAACTTATGATGGAGAACCGTCTATAAGATTAGAAGCTTTTGCAAATAGCTGTGATGAAAAAGAAAAAAAGCAAATATTAGAATTTGTTGAAAATATGGATAACATTCGTTATTCAAGACTTATTGATTATGAAAATAATATTATAAAAACCTCCGAAATAGTTTATGATTGTTATACCCTGTTGCAAAATGAAGTATTTAGTAAAAAAGGGATAGCATACTATGCTCATTTAGTTTTGGCTAACTGTTTATGTATTATTTCCGAGAATTCTGCTAAAAAATTGAATATCAATACCTTGGGACTTACTGGAGGAGTTAGCTATAACAGAATAATAACAGAATATATGGTAATTAAATTAAAAAATAAAGGTTTTAATATACTTTTACATAATAATGTGCCAAATGGAGATGGAGGAATTGCATTCGGACAATCTGTAGGTTATATTTTGAAAAATGAGATAAATTAATCCAAATAATCTGAAATTAGATAATTTACTTTATTATTTTATTATTTTATTATTTTATTAGTTTACATTATTATTTTGTAGAATGCATATTCTTTATCCATTATAATACTTTCAAAATTTTTAGATTCCGCAATACGCTAATTATGAGCATTAAATCGTAAGCTATATATATTACGGAAGTACTATAATGTAATGTGCATTAGTTGCACATAACCACTTAATTAAGGTCACCCTATTAAATACCAGTATTTAATAATTTGAATTCATTTAGTTGATATTTTAAAATATATGGATTATGTTATATGTTAATACTTGATAAAACACCGTTATATTTACCAAGTTAGCATGAACGATTTATATAAGCTTAAATCTTATTTAATAAAAATATTATCATATATTTTTATTAATCGTTAGATATTTTTTAAATTATTTGAATTTACTAAATTCTTTTAATGTTTTAACATTTTAAGTTAATTAACATTAAAGTCTATTTTAAAAAAATTAAAAAAGTATTATTTTTGTATATTATTATTATTATTATTATTGTATATTATCATATAATAGTATATATGAACCCATAAACTTATTTAAAAACTGTATACGTCAATATTGGGAATACAATAGTAGCATCTGCCCATATTTCAGTATAATCGGCTTTTGTTTGGATTTTACCCCAAGAGACACCTTCTTCGGGGGGTGCGCCACTTAAAGAACCGTCTGCAGGCGTTGCTGTTGTAATGTATATTGCATAGTCCGTTCCTTCTCTAAATAAATTAGCGTTGATTATACTATGTTTAGGCAATGAGCCGCCCAAAACAATACAGGCTGTTTTATTAGCATCTATTGCTTTATCATTCAATTTTACAATATCACTTGCAACATCTATGATTAAATTAGTGTCTTTTTCATTTTTCTTGTAGAAATAAAGCATATCACCTATTGAACCGTCGGTGATTGCAGGGCAGAATATAGGAATATTATTTTTATATGCCCAGTAAGTTATTGAGTCTTCTTTTTCTTTTCCAAGATTTTCGTCCATAAATCTACCTAATTCATAGCAGAACTCACTTGCAGAAATTACTTTGTGTGTTTCTTTTTGTTTTAACGCTAATTCATCAAAAAACTTGGTCATATAGGTTTCAAATTCAATGTATCGGTCATTTGGGACGTAAATATTTCCTATTCTATTTATGCCTTGTTCACGCAATTCCACGCCATTTAAATTCCAATCGCCCATTATAAATGGTTTTACACATTTTATAAAGTCCTCTTCAATACCTCCTGCAGTGGTAACGAGAACGTCAACTTTATTATGCTTTACAATGTATGCAATGATTTCACGCAGTCCTGATGACACCATATTTGAAGTATAGCCCATAAAAACTACTACTTCCTCAGTTTTTCTAAGTTCTTCAATTTTCTTCCAAATTTTTACAGCTTTGCCAAGATGTGATGCTTGAAATCCTATTTTTGAGTAATAGTTAGATACTACATCTTTTAAAGAAATATCTTCATCTAAATTCGGTCCTTTAACATATTCGAGAGTTTCAAAAATTTTTTCCAAATCTTCGGACTCTTTAAATATTATATCTTTTGGATTTGCCATAATTCACCCATATAAATTATTATTATTATTATTATTATTATTATTCTTAGTATTATTTTATTATGTTATATTGTTATTAGTATTATTGGTTGAATATTTTATATCATTAACCAAAGTGTTTTTAAGTAAATTATTGTTAAAAATTAAAAATAAAAATAAATAAGTATTATTTAAAAAAATTAAAATTCTTTAAGTAAGTGAACTAAAATTATTCTTCAATTACTTTCTTTAAAATTTCCATATCGCATTCAATTTCAGAAGGTAATGTACTTGCTTTGATTGCTGCGTCAGGGTCTTTTAAACCGTTTCCAGTAGTAATACATACAATTTTTCCTTCTTTATCGATTGCACCCATATCTAATAATTTTATTAAACCTGCGATTGAGGAAGCTGATGCTGGTTCTACGAAAATACCTTCTGTTTGAGCCAATAATTTTTGAGCCGCAGTTATTTCTTCATCACTTACAAATTCAGCTAAACCATTTGATTGATAAATAGCTTCGAGAGCCTTTACAGCATTTACAGGGTTTCCAATTCTTATTGCGGTTGCTATTGTTTCAGGATTGTCTTCTGGATTGATATTATCTTTTTGAGCTTTATAAGCCTTAACAATTGGTTGAGCACCTTCTGCTTGGATACCTATCATTTTTGGTAAGCTATCAATTAAGTCTGTTTCTTTAAACTCTTTGAAACCTTTCCATATTGCACTTATATTTCCTGCATTACCAACTGGTAAAATAACAGTACTTGGAGCTTCAAAATCCAACTGGTCGCAAATTTCGAAACCGATTGTTTTTTGACCTTCTAATCTAAATGGATTTACTGAGTTAAGTAAGTAAAGTTTGTTTTCGAGTGCTAAGTTTTTAATCATAACTAAAGCTTGGTCAAAGTTTCCATTGATTTGAACTACTTTTGCACCGTAAAACATAGCTTGAGCCAACTTACCGAGTGCTACTTTACCACCAGGTAATAAAACGATACATTTTTTACCAGACCTTGCTGAATAAGCTGCTAATGATGCTGAGGTATTACCTGTTGAAGCACAACCAACTACGGGAGCGCCCAATTCATTTGCTCTTGTCACACCTACAGTCATTCCTCTATCTTTAAAACTACCGGTTGGGTTTGCACCTTCGTTTTTAATATAAAGTTCCTTTAAACCTAACTTTTTAGCTAAGTTGTCGCATTTATATAATGGAGTTCCGCCTTCCCAAAGACTAACGATTTTATTTGTATCTTTAACTGGCAAATATTCCAAATATCTCCAAACACCGCTTCTTCTTTCCCTTAATTGTTCCTTTGAAACTTCATTTTTAATTTTTTCGAGGTCATATTTAATTTCTAAAAGACCGCCACATTCACAGTTGTATATTATTTCATCTACGTCGTATTCTTTTCCACATTCTCTGCATCTTTGTATCATGATTTCACTTTTAAGAATTTATACTGGATTAATATATAAGAGATATAAGTTATTGAATTTGATTTAATTGATTTTCAATGTTTTCAAATCTAAATTTATAGATTCATACTTAATTCAGTATATAGTATTAAATTATAGGATATAAAGCTTACCTTGAATATATTAAAAAATGAGATAATAGGAGATAATTAAAAATAATAATAATAATAATAATAGTATAATAAAATTAAAATTATAAAATACTTATTAAAAAGTAGGATAAATTAAAGTATTACTTCATTGCTTCTTTTTTTAAATCCTTAGGCATTTTTTCAATAGCATATCTTAATGTAGTCCTAGTCATATTATTTTTATTTTCTAAAACATAATTATAAACTTCTTCTTGATATTTATCAGCAGTAACTTTTAAAAGCCAACCGATGCCTTTTTCGACCATATCATCACGAACCAGGATTAAAATATCTGCAGTTTTAAAAACCCTATCTCTAATATCCACTTTTCTTATGTGGGGTATCAACACAGTTGCACTTATTCTTTGTTCCCATCGGTTTTTAGAATCTGTAAATTTAAATAAATCATCTAATAACTCCGGATATTTTTTAGTTAGTTCATAAAATGCGTGTATTGAAAATTCATCCGAATATGCCCAATTTGTTATATAATTCGATGCAATGTATTTAAAAAATTCAAAATCTTCTTTTTCATAATATTTTTTAGATTTATGCAACATTATGAGTCCCAAATTCTTATATTCAAAAATAGGATTATCCAAAAGTTTTTTACAAATATCATATAAATCATTTTTTATTAATTTATTTACTTCTTCATTATTTAAATTAGTGTTTTCTCGATAATATTCTTTTAAATAAGTTTCTAACTTTTTATAATATTCATTAGAAATTTTTCTCAAAATAGGTACACGTATACCAATTGATTCACCAATATCTTCCTTAAAAAAGTTTTTTACAGATGTTTTGTAGGCATTAGAACAATTTGACATTATTTGATTGTCCATTTCAGCATTTAAATCATTTATAAATTTATCTTTCACAATTCCGCCCCATTATTTAAAATTAGAATAAATAAAATAGTAAAATAGATAATATCATAAAAAAATATAATTTATTTAGTATTTATTTAGTATTTATTTAGTATTTATTAATTAGTTATTAATTATTTATTTCCTAAATCTTCCAAAAATAAAGCTATCTTTTTAACAATTACTGTTGCATCTTCGTCTGATTCGGGGTATTCCAAATTTAATATTGGTACTTCAGACCTTCTAACCAAATATTTTGTTAATTCGTTTGTTCTTTCACAACCAACGCATCCAAAACCCATTGGTGCTTTATTCATTATGATTGCGGCTTCTGCTTCGTCAATAAGAGGTCCTATCATAGACATCCTGCCCCTAACACCCGATGGAACTTCAATTGCTGCATATTTTAAACCTTTTTTAGGGTCTTCATCAGTGATATTCATAGGTGGGTGGTCAATTTCTGCATTCCTTACTTTTTCACCGATTGCATTATTAATCATTAATGGTTTATGACCAAATCGTTCAACCAAATCTGCTAATATAAGGCTGTTTGTGGGATAAATAAATACTTTCAAATTTTCACCATCCATAAAATAATTTTAATTATAAAATATCTTTGATTCTTAGGATATCAATATCTTATGCATATATTTTATGTGTACTTCATATTTATTGTATATTTCTATTTTAAAATATAATATACTTTTCAATTGATTTTATTTTAAATTTATTTAGGACCTATGCATTATTTATTTTTATTTTAAGCTTTTTGAACGTTCTCAAAAATAAGTTTCTTGAATATATCGATATATATATATATATATATATATATATACATATATGTATATATATAATTTAACGACTAAATTCTTCATCAAATTTTAAATAAACCCTATGCAACATTTCTCTTGCTTTCATAAGTTTTAAATTACTTTCATTTAATAAAATATTTAAATAATTGTCGTCTACAACTAATTTACCATCAAATCCGATGGGGGCATCTAATTTCATAGTTGTCAAAAATTCTACAATATAACGTTTTTCAGATAAAGATTTTATCGAAGAAGCCTTTAAACCATTGTGGTAAGCTATTTCTAAAAGTTTTTTCGCAGAAAAAGCATCTTTACAAGCTATATGCATTATTGGAGAATTTAAAACAAAATAAAGTCTGTCATAATCCGGTGATGCACTTTCTATGGCGATATTCATTTCGTCAGTTGTTGCATAGTGGTGCCATTTTCCCAGCCATCTTGAATAAATTTTCGTATTCACGTTTTTTGGGAATTCCATAATCCCGCAACGACCTATACAGCTACTTGTCGTATAATACTCGTCTTCTTCGTTTATTCTATCTACAAAATACATTATTTCTTTATCAACAAGATTGTTATCTACAGCATACTGTAATTTTTTCATTTTATTGTATTTAGCTTCTAAAAACATAATTCACCAGATGAATAATTTAAAATTATAATAATTTGATTAATTTAGATATCTGTATACCCTTAAGGATATAAAAAATTGATTATGGAAATCGAGTATAAAAAGTTAGGAAAGTAAATAATACCCTATGAAAAAAGCTATATGAAAAATAAAAAAACTTAAAAAAATAATTAAAAAGAAAAATATTGTTAAATTAACCTGATGGTTAAGATAAATAAGTATTTAATTATAAAGTATTTATTTAAAAAGTAATTGTTCTATCGGCATCTTTAACGAAATCTACTAAATCGTGCATTGTAGCCAGTTGAACGCCTTCAACTAAATCTTCAGAAACTCCTCTTGCCTTTGAACAAGGACCACAAGCTTTAACAACAGCTCCTGCATCAATTGCGCCAGTTAATAGCTCTAAATAGTTAGGAACGTCCACTGGGTTTTGAGTACCTTTTGCAACGTAAACTGCATCTTCTAATAAAAAGATGTTAACATCGATACCTTCCACAAGTGCTGTAAGGGCAAATCTTAATGCAGAATATGCTCTTTCTTGACCATATGGTGCAGTTGTAATAATTACAGTAAATTTCATAAATATACCTCTTATTAAATTAGTTTTTTAAAATAACTACTTTGAAACCGTCAGAATTTCCATCTGCAGAAACTATTTTATGTCCTTTTTCTTCTACGAATCTTACGATATTTTGTAATGCAGGTTTGTAATCACCAGTTACGGTTAATTCTTCTCCTGAACTCATTGCATCTAATGCCTTTTTAGTTTTCAAAACCGGCATTGGGCAAACTGTTCCGCTTACATCTAAATCCATTTTATCACCAATATTAACATTATTAATAATCAATTTGGTTATTAAGTTATATAATACACAATTATGAATTTATAATTATAATTCATATTTATTTATCATTATTGTTCGTATTATATATTAATTGTAATTTATGACATTATTTTTTATGATATATTAATTATATAAATATATTCATTAGTGTAATTAATAACTAATCAATTATTAGTTAATCTAATAAGTCATAATATTCGTTGTCAATTATATAATCATTAACCATCCATAAATCATTGTTTGATTTAGATAAGTTTAAAAGTTTATGAATTACATCTTCATTTGAACGTTTAAATAACTCAGATATTAATTTGTGTAATATTTCTTCATAATATGAATCTTCTATGTCATAATAATATTTTGATTTTAAAAAATATTGTATAAATTCCATTATTTGTTCATCGGTTGCGTTATTTAAAAATTCATTTGATAAATAGGATTTAAATGTAAATATGTTCTTTTTTTCCAAATTTAATAATTTTAACATATTTTTAGCAAGTTCTAATTCATTTTTAATTCCATTACCATATTCAACATTATTATGTACTTTTGATTTATCAGTTTTAACTTTCTTGTCAAAATAATCAACCCATAAGTAATTATCAACAATTATATTCTTCAAATGAATTAGTATCTCTTCTTTAGGCAATTTATCTAATGAATTTAGTAATTTTTCACCATCAATGTATGTATCATTGAAATAAGATAAAATAAGTGCATATGCGTGCTTACAATTATTTTTATAACCGCACGTACATTGCCCCGTTAAATTCTTCAAATCGACTTTAACTTTGTATTTTTGACCGCCTGCAACTACACCATACAAATAATTGTCATATCTTACATTATAGATTATATTTCTATTCAGATAGTAATAATAACCCCTATCGATTACTTTTTCATTATATAAATTATTTAAAATTGTTTTATTTGATTCAATTCTCTTTTTAAAATTATTTTTATTGTTATCATTGTTATTTTTATTAGTATACTCTTGAAAATTACCCATAATATCCCAACATTATGCCCTTAATACATAAACACCGAAGATTAAAATAAATTTAATTAAATTTATTATGATATATAATTAGTATTAAATCTTATCAGTTTTCATTGATTTTTTTGATTTTTTCACATTTTTTAGAATAGGTAATATATAGTTCCAATACATATATACAATATGAAATTATGGAAATAATTTATACATTTAAATATATTTGCTAAAAAAATTTTTAAATATATTTATTTTATAAAGATATGAATTATATAATTCGGGATTCATAATATAATTTATTAACTTATATTTGATATTAACTTAATATCTGATGTGTGTGATATGATGAAAAAAATTACAATTAACAAATCAACAGAACATAGCGACGAAAATAAAAAGAACGAATTAATTAATTTACTTAAGAATTTTGACATTAACACAGCGAGAAAATTTGAAGAAGAAATTGATATCCAATACAAAATGTTAACCAACCTATATAATAGTTTAATAGAACAAGTTGAAGAAGAAATGCAAGATTTTTACGAAGATTTAGCGGTAGAAGTATTTGTTAAATTGGTAATTATGAATTCACTTATTAGCTATCAACTTTCTGGGACGGGGGAAGCGTGGTGGACGGAATTTAGTCAATATTGGTCCAATAAAGAGAATAAAATATTAGAAAAGTATTCGGGTAATAAAGAGCTATTACTTGAAGAATTTATCAATTTCTTGAAAAATTCTAAAGGAAATAGACGATTTCACATTACAAAAATAAAGAGACTTGAAAAAATATATGAATTTTTAAAGGATTTGACTTTCGAAGAAATAAAATATTACTATGAAAATATGGAAGAATTAAGAAATATCGTTTCTAAAAATTTAGATACGCAAAAAAGTGCTAAAACAGTTGTTTTTTCCATTAAAATGTATGGATATGCCTGCAGAATTTCACTTAAACAGTATATTGCATACCCTATGGATATTGAAATACCTTTGGACAGTAGAATTGAAAAGTATACTAAAAAAATATTAGATATTAATTTAAAAAATCCTAAAAAAATACAGGGCGTTAAATTAACTGATAAATATATGTTAGAATTTTGGAAAGAAGTTTCTAGAACAACAGAGATTCCACCATTACACATTGACTCAATACTATGGACTGCGTTAGGTAAATCATTTGATATCGAAAAATTGACCGATTCGGAAAAAACAAATATCGAAAAATTAATGGCATTTAACCAGGAATAATTTAAATTATTATTTAATAATATATTAAAATAATTAAATAAGTAAATATATATAATATCTTAATAATAATTTAATTATGTACAATAAAAGCTAAAAAAGCTATAATTATTAAAACAGAGGGGTGGTAATATGGCAATTTGGCAATGTACTGTTTGCGGATATAAGTATGATGAAGATAAAGAAAAAAAGAAGTTTGAAGACTTGCCTGCAGATTGCAAATGTCCTGTTTGTGGGGCCAAAAAAGAAATGTTTAAAAAATTATAATAATGTATAAAATAGATAAAAATAAAAAATAACTATATAATAAACATAAAATATCTATAAATTAACACATCAATTTTATTATTTTATTATTTTATTATTTTAGTAAGTTTATTCTTCATCGTCAAATTCAATTATGGCATTTTTAATATTAAACTCTTTTCCACCTTTTATTTTTAAGTGCATACTGTTGCATTTTGGACAATAAACGCCTATTTCGTCTTTTGGCATCGCATCACCCTCATAACCACAATCCTTACACAATATATGTGGCTTTATGTATTCTACATTAAATTTCATACCTTCACAGATTGTATTTTCAGCAATAACTTCAAAAGCAAATTTTAATTGTTCCATTTGAATTAATGTCAATTCCCCAACTTCAAGATTTATTTCAGAAACTTTTAATGGATTTTTACCAAGTTCTTTCTGATTTTCTACCGCTTCCATTAAAGCATTTAGTATCGAAGTTGCATAGGATAATTCGTGCATAATAACTCCCTCTAATCGTCAATAAAGATAAAATGAACTGAATAAATTGAATAAATTGAATAAAATGAATGAAGTATATAATTAATAAATAATTATATAGATGGTAAATAGTAATTAAAAAACAGATTTAGAATCTAAACGTTCTAAAAACAATCTTTTAACTTCTTCTTCTTTTCCACTGGGTTTAAAAAGCTTAAATTTTATCAAAACTCTTACGGTATCGTCCCCCTCTGAAAGAATACATTCATTTAAGTAAGCTTTTTGTTTATCAAATCTTAAATATATTGCATTTTTTTCAATTCTCAAATCTAAATCATTTTTTAAATCTTCGACATTTTTAGTGTTTTGCTTTAACATATCGACTATGTAATCATAAGTTATTTTTGCTTTTTTATTTTTAAGTTTAGCAGAGAATATATTTATTGGATTCTCAAAACAACCCTCTGTTTCAGTTATTTCTAAATCCACATCTTCGTCGTCAATTATATCTGGTATGAAAAAAGAAATTGCATCGAGAACTTTTTCCTCGTCTTCGGTCGCATTTGCGATTGTAGATATTTTTATACTATTAACCATTGTATCCCCAAAAATCTTGTTATTATATTGTTGAATATTTAAATATAAAATAGTATTCTTTTAAATTTCAAAATATGTATTAATTAATATATAACCATATATTTAAATATATGATATTATTATTCAACTAAACTACTAAATTATTACGTATAAATTACAAATTAAAATTTCAATAGTACTATGAAAAATAAATATAAAAAATAATAATTAAATAAATAATTAAAAAAATTAGATTAATAATATTTAATAATATTTAATTATTTTAATTATTTTAATTATTTTAATTATTTTGTTCTTTTTTGGTTAGCTCTTACACCAGGTCTTACTTTTTCAGCACCTTTACCTTTGTACATAAGACCTCTACCTTTCTTACCTGCAGAAGTTAATCCTCTGTAAACTCTACATTTGTTAGCACCGTCAGCTAAGAAACTGTACTTTTTATCATTTTTGATGGTTGGACAGTTTATATCTACCAAAATTACTTCGTACCATTTTCTTTTACCGTCTTCACCTACCCAGTAAGAGTTTAAAACTTCCATGTTAGGGTATCTTTTAGCAGCTCTTTCCTCAGCAATTCTCTGAATTGATTTTGCCATTGTGATTTTTTTAACTGCCATTGTTGCTGGTTTTTTAGAGTGTTTTGGTCTTGGTTTTCTCAAACCTCCTCTTCTTACAGCAACTCTAACTACGATAACGCCTTGTTTTGCCTTGTAGCCTAAGTTTCTTGCTCTGTCAATTCTTGTAGGTTTTTCTAATCTTACAACGGTTGGCTCTTTTCTCCAATCTTGCATTCTTACCCATTGTAAGTCTTTAACATATGATTCAGCAGGCTTTTTCCATGCTTCTTGGATATGTTTGTACATACTCATTTTATCACTCACTGTAGTCAATATTTTGTTTCCGGGTTCGGCATTCGCTACATTCCCTACGGGATTACTCCCGTTAATGTGAGAACCTTTTAGGTTATCTTACCTAATTAAGACACTCAAGTATATTAAGTTAACGTTCAAAAAATATATTGTTAAAAATTTTTAATTAATTATGTTTATAAGTATTGGAATTAAAATTATAATTCCATAATATAAAAAATAATATAAAAAATAAGTAAATGAAAAAGAAAATTTAAAGATAAATGTCATAATTCGTATTAAATTCCCATTATTGCCAATATTAAACCGATTAAACCGATTACAGTGCCCAATAAAGATAAGGGATAAACTTGCTTAAATGTTAAAACTGGCGTATATGCACTAATTACAGAAGCCATTAGTGGGAACAATAGTGCTACTGCAAAATTCAACACGATAGTTATCGGATTTAATAAATCCGGTGCAATTCCCAAATACAATGTTGCGAAAAGACTTCCTAATGTTATCATTAACATTTCCCGAACTGCCAAATACAGTGCCCTGTATCGTCCTGAAAGTTCCATAGTAGGGCCTTCCAAAACGTCTGCCTTTGAGTGCATTATTGAGAAAGGATATTCTTTCAACATTATCATATATCCTATGAAATATGCCAAAGCCCCTAATATACCACCTAAGCTAAACAAAAAGGTGTTTCCTACAACCGTATTTAACATTATCGAACCATGGGGTATAAAGGGTAATAAAGTGGCAATGTAAAAAGGGAACGAACCTACAGTTATCATTTTAAAAGCCCTAACTGCACCCAACTGTTCCAAAGTCATCCTTAAAGATAGTTCTCCTTTACCACCTTTACAGAGGTCTTTGAATGGCATCCTAATCCCCATTACTGTTGAAGATAATGCCCCCATAATAATATAAGTCATTTCTTCAATTTTTAAGAGACCTACGATACCTATCTCATTTGACAGTATGTGAAAATGAGTTAAAGATGTCATCGCCAAAATAACCCATATTGTTAAGAAACTTAATACTGGCATAAAATGGTATAATTTAGGCATAGTTGAAACTGGTGTTATTGTTTGCTTATATAAAGCCTTAAAAAATCCCCAATATCCTATTGATGCTAAAGAAGGTCCTTTTCTTTGCTGAATTCTGGCCTGAATTTTTCTTTGAATACCTGGTATCCATGTTGATATCGCAAATGCAATCAATGGAATTCCCAAAATTGATGCCAATTCCTGAAATAATACCATAAAATCACCGAACATAATAATTTGAATATAATTTGAATAAATGATGTACAATACAAGAATTAATTTGAATAAAGATATAAGATAAACAATGCAATAAATAAATTAATTTTAAAATATTTATTTGACAAATAAAGCTTTTATAAACGTTTATTTTTCTAATAATTTAGGAATTGCTTTAACTATTCCCGTAATTACATCTTCAGGTCTTGGAGGGCACCCTGGAACATTTACATCTACAGGGATTATATTTTTAACAGGTCCATCTATGAAGTCCGATGTACCTAAATCTGCCCCTATATTGCCGTAAACTCCACCCATTAGTGCACAAGCCCCTGCAGCTACAACCGCTTTCGGTTCAGGCATTTCCTCATATATTTTTTTCAAAGAAGCTGTGATGGTTTTTGTAACACAACCAGTAACAACTAAAATATCCGCTTCACGAGGATTCCAAGTTAAAAACACGTTGTACTGTTCAGCGTCGTAATATGGGGATAATACACAGTTTACAACCTCTATATCACAGCCGTTGCAACCCCCCGTATATACTAACATTACATGGATACATTTTTTTCTACTTATTTCTTTTAACATTGCTACCCATCTCTTTATTTTTAGTAAAAATATTTCAAATTATTTCAATATATTATGCTTTATTTTTATTTTTTATTACATTATCTAAATTAATAGACAATATTTTCATAATTGATTGTATTTTTTCTTCTGAAATTTCCACAGGTTTTTCAAGAACTTTCGAAACGTCAATTTTTATATTCTTTGAATCACCCACGTGTCTTGGATGTATTGGAGAAATTTCATTAAATAATGCAAATATTGGGCAAAAATCATGGCAATATAAACAATATACACATTTTTCAGCATCTATTACAGGTATAAACTCTTTTGAATAATCTTCAGTTAATTTTATAGGTTCAATTTGCTCCATTGTGATGGCTTTGGTTGGACAAGCATTTGCACAACCCCCACAGCCTATACATATATCTTTCAAAACATTTTCGGGTAATACAATACCTTTTAAAATGCTTTCAGTCATTTCTTTCGAAGTATATCTACCAGTACCGAAAATTATACGTTCTAAATTACGATAAAATCCAGAAATAAATATTTTTGATAATTCCCTAACTCCCGAGTCCATAATATCGCCATATTATATATTTTTAAGCCTATTTAATTATAAAATGGTATTATATTACATTACATATTACTTTTTGTTATTAATGTATAATATGCTATAATATGCCATAATATGTTATTAATATGTTATTTCCATGTTCTAAACGTTTTTATTGCGTTGGTTGGGCATATATTCGCACAAGCTGAACACAATTCACATTTTTCCGTATCAATTGCTCCATAATCGATGCAATCATTTGGGCAAATTTTATTACACAAGCCACAGCTTACACAGTAGTCATATTCTGTATGGATATAAGAATATTCTTTATCCACAGTCTTTTTTATGCCTGTAATATTTGGTAAAACGTCTCTTGGACAATACATTCCACATTTTTGACAGGATATACACGATTCATCAAACAAAACTTTGAAATCAGATGCCGTATTATCTTCAAGAGATAAATTGTTTATTAAAATGGTTAACGAATCATTTGGGCAAATTTCAGCACAAGTTCCGCAACCTATACAAGATTTATCGATTACTTCGAAGGGTATTTCCCGTTTTACAATTTCGATTGCATCTTCAGGACATTTTGTAATACATTTTTCACATAAAACACAATTTCCTATCAATTTAGACTTTAAATCTTCCGAATCCTTGTTTATTACACGCCTAATACCTTGAGGACACGCTTTAACGCATTCCATACATAAAGTACAGTTATTTTTATTATACAATATTCTACCGTCTTTATATAGTAAAGCATTATTTGGGCACACATTTACACATGCTCCGCAATTTATACAGTAAACTTTAGGTTCGTAGTTGTTTTTATTATTAGTATCTTCGTCAATTGAAGTATTATCAGCTAATTTTCCTTTGTTAACTATTTTGAAGTTTTCAACATCTAAAACATTTCTTGGACAGACCTGTACACAACTCGTACATAATATACAGCCATCTCTAATCCTACCTTTGTAAATTGATTTAGGCGTTGTAGGACATACTTCTTCACACAAATTACATTCAGTGCATAATTTAACCTTACTTTTTTCAATTTTTGGATTTAATTTACTATTGAGTGGATTAAATAGCATAGAATTTGAATTAATACATTCATTATTTGTTAAATTTTCCAATAACTCTATTGCGTTGGTTGGACATTCATATATACATCTATTACAATTTATACATTTTTCCGAATCTATAATTATAGAATATCTTTGTTCATCCGATAATTCATCTTTTGAAATTGATTTTTTAGATTTAACTTCAATTTTTGATTTTTTTGAGTTATTTAATGTATTTAAATTTTCTAACTTATCGGGCTTTAAATTTGTATTTAAATTAGCATTTAATACTTTATAGATGGTTGCATATCTTTTTGCCAACATCTCGTTTTTTGAAGTTCGTAATTCCTTCGGATTAAAATAAATCCTTGCATTATCGCAGGCTTTAGTACATAAACCGCACATTACACACATGCCAGTAGGGTATTTCTCACTGGATACTGCAGATTTATTGCCTAATACGTTGCTTTTTCTGTCTTTTTCAGTTTTGGACTTTAAAGGATGTTCTTTATTTTCGTCAACCATTTTGATAATACCTATTGGACAATTCTTTTCACATATGGCACAGCCTACGCACTTTTTCCTATCTACGTAGTATCCCCCATATTCATTTTCCAATATTGCGTTGGTCGGACATACTTCTGCACATTTACCACAGGTAATACAAGATATGGCGGTTCCACCAATCATTTTTATTGCGTTGGTTGGACAAAGCTCCATACACTTTTTGTTGCAACCTTTTTCTTGCTCAGAAATACACTTATCCAAATTAGTTATTATCATTTTATCGCCTTTAAATTAGATTTACATATATTTCCAACCAATACGCCAACAATTCCTGCCAAAAAGATATGGGAAAAAGGAATTTCCTGATAGTAAGGGGTTGAGCCTAATAAAAAAGCTACAAAAAGTCCCAAAACAAGCCAATGCAACAATTTAAGTTTTTCATTTATTTTTAAACCCAATATAAATCCTACGATAATTCCTATTATTGATATATACATAATATCAAGCGAAGATATCGTACTTAAGAGGGTATTTGAAATATCTAAATTCACATTATCACCGAAATAATGCCAAAGTTCCATAATTCAATATAATCATTGATTTAACCTATTTAAACGTTATTTATAGTTAAATCTTAACATATGTATATAAATACACATATTTTTATATGCACATATTTTTGATATTCTATAATTTTATCTCATAGTTATCCTGTTTTCATATTATATAATATTTATAGATTTGAATAATTATATAATTATCACTCAGTTTATAGGTTAATTCTGATAAATTATACTCTAAATCTAATTAAAATTTAGAATTTTTCAAATCAGCATTTATAAATATTTTTTTAGTACTTAGAAGTAAAGTAATTGAGGATAAACCGGCTAAAACCTTAAAACCTACTGCAATATTCAAATAAGGTATTAAACCCACACTTCCCATAGATTCAGGTGATGGAAATAGTGGAATACCATTAAGCACAGAAATATTAAGCAAGTAATAACCAGATACAAACATACCTAAAGCACCCATTATCATAAAAAATAGGGCGCCATAGGTTTCCAATTTTTCCAAGAAATGATGAGTAAAGCATAATGGTGAAGTTATCCCATAACCAACGATTCCCAAAATATATGCTACAGCAATTAGAGCTCCACCCTGAAAACCACCGCCTGGTGTTATATGACCCGCCAAAATTGTTATAATGCCCAAAACCATTATTATTATACTTAAAGGCATCGTAATAACTTTTATTATGGAAGTAAATCCTAAATCAATACTATCAACGTTCTTATTCGTATCATTAGCCGTATCTACGTTTTCATAAAATATCGATTTTAAAAAATCCGTATTATACATACCTCTTCCAAATACCATTCCAGTAACCATTACTGACGTTACAAGAATTAAACATTCTCCCAATGTGTCAAAAGCCCTCCAATCAAATAGTACGGCCGTCACAAAGTTAGGAACGATGTAAGTACTCGTATAAACTGCATTTATTCCTTGTACTACATTAATATTGAATATAGAATACAATATGGCAACTCCAAAGAATAAGAAAGATAAGAACACTGCAATATCTCTTGTTATAAAGTTTCTCAATTAAATCACCTTATATTAGTGAGCAAAATATAATACAATAGATATACCACCACAAAACATGGATAACCAAAACAATTGTGTTGAAATATCGTTTGAATTTTCTTTTTCAAATTTAAATACCAAAGGCAATTGCGATAATAATAAAGCCGTTAAAGAAATGCCTATTAATCCATAAAGCACATTGCTGTAAATTCTAAAAATCATAACTGCCAAAAGTACGATAAAGCCATATAGTGTAAATTCAGCTGTTAATACTGCACCTACCGATACACCATCACCATGCTTTTTTTTGTCCAATTCTTTTCCATATTTGTCATAACTCATAAAAACACCAAATAATATCATGTTTTTTGATTTTTAAGATGAATATTTAATTAATTTATGAATAATATTGTACTAATATTGTACTAATATTATAATAATATGAATATCATTAATAATTAAAATTAAACACCTATAAAGTGCTTAAAAAATTGTCAAATGAATTATATAACGTATTTGTAATAATTTCTGGGAAAATACCCAATATTATACACAAAATTGTTAATATAAGTAATGAAAATTTAGGATATTTTAACATAGGGTTGTTATAATCCTTTTTAAGTTCTTCTAAATCTTTTAATCCATTTGGTTTTAAATATATCATATAAAATGCCTTCATCATAGACACAAAGGTACCAATACTTACCAATATCATAATAACTGTTAATTCAGGTAAATTTGCATTTATAGAAGCTTCTGCAAGTAATAATTTACTTTGGAAACCATTAAATGGGGGTACACCACTAATTGCCAATTTTGCACAAAGTACCATAAAAGCTACAAATGGCATTACTGGCAATAAATTACCCATTTTATCTAATTTACTGGTTTTATTTTCATTTGATACGATATGAGCCCCTAAAAAGAGTGCACTTTTATAAATAACGTGATTTATAGCGTGAAAAATACCTGCAACAAATCCTAACGGAGTTCCCAATGCTAAACCTGCAGCCACATACCCACCTTGACTTATTGCGTGGTAAGAAAGCAATTTCCTATAATCGGTTTGTAAAAGTGCCATTACTACACCAAATACCATACCTAAAATTGAAATTACAATTAATAATACTTGCAAATTTGCAAATAATGGTAATCCATAGAATAATTTAAATAATAATAACATAAGCGCAACTAATACAAATTTAGAAAATGTTTGCAAGACTGCTGAAATAAATGGCTTTGCACCAGCGTAAACTTCGGATTTTATTGTGTGGAATGGTGGCAATCCACTACCATAGCAAAGTCCGATTATTAACATTAAAGCACCGCCATAAATAACCGGATTTGTAGGATTTGCCAATAAATTAGCATGTATTTCAGGAATAAACAAAGTTCCCGTAATAGACAGTAATAAACCAATACCTAAGAGTAATATGGAACCTGCAAAATTACCCATTATAAGATATCTAAGAGCTGATTTGTAAGAATTTTCAGTACCTGTTGCTAATAATAGCCCAGTTTGAGATATAGCGGTTATTTCATAAAATACGTACATATTAAACAAATCTTCAGATAATACAACTGCCGTAACACTTGCCAAACCCATTAAAACTAATGAAGTAACTAATCCGCTTTGTTTTTCACCTGCCGATGAAATAAGGGTTAAAGATGCAATTAAAGTAAGCACTATTAAAATAAGTTGCTTAGCAGGATTAAACAGGTACGCAATGCCTGAAGTCATAGCTTCCACTAACCCATGATTTCCAAAGAAATAATAACCATAATTTGGGATAAATGGTAAAGTCATTAAAATTATTGCTAATGCGATTGAGGAATATTTAATTAATTTATCCTTTCCG
Source organism: Methanococcus voltae (assembly GCF_024807655.1). Lineage (NCBI taxonomy): Archaea > Methanobacteriati > Methanobacteriota > Methanococci > Methanococcales > Methanococcaceae > Methanococcus > Methanococcus voltae. The sequence continues at coordinate 411,301 of NZ_JANUCR010000001.1, forward strand.
TGCAAAAAATTTAGCACAATTGCCATAAACATAGGGAAAACTACCAATAATGGAAGTAAATTCATTTTACTCACCGAAATAACTTGAAAGATTATAAACAATATAAGAATGATAACAATTATTAATAAGGGAAAATATTATTAGTTAGTTGTTATTTTAATTAATATTTTAGTTATTTTTTAATTTAATCAGTCTTTTTTAAAAGTATTGACGATTTTAAAGTACCATATTTTTTAAATAAAACTATTGCAATTCCGAGCATTATTGCCAACATAGATGCTTCAATTACTATATTAGTAAGTACCAAAGCTTGAGGCAATGGATAAGCACTTGTAGTGGAAAAAATCGGCATAGAAACTTCCAAAGTCTTAATAGGCACTATTCCTTGAGTATACCCTATTGCAATTAAAATTAAATTTACGCCTCCGCCAATTGCCGAAAGTGCCATTATTTTTTTAATTACATTATCGACAAAAAACATGCCGTAAATTCCTATTACAATCAAAAGACCTGCAGTAATAAATGAAGCCATCTGTAATTCCACAATAACACCTGCATTATATTTTATAGTGGTTATATAATCCTTTTTTAATTTTATAAATCTTTATTAATTCATAAATTACACTTAAACAGTTTTTAGTTATTTTTTATAATTTTTAAAATAACTTGTGAAACTGTCATTATAATTAATGATAAATATCTTTAAAAATATCTATATAAAGATTATGGTATTTGTACTATTTCTACAATATGATACGTTTAAATATATTATAATATCGATATTAAAATTATTTATAGACCAATAGAATTATTAATTAAGAATTAATCGACACCAAAATAAAGTAAATAAAGTAAATAGATTAACTGAATTTATAACTATGAAATATAAATATGAAATAAACGTAATATGATATAAAATTATAATAGAACCAATAATATGATACGTTTAAAAAATTTGATAAAATAAGGGATAATTAATAACTTTGGTGTTAAAATGAGTATTGTAGTTAAAAATCTAACAAAAAGATATGATGATGGAAAAATAGCATTAAAAAACGTTAGTTTTGAAGTAGAACCTAAAAAAGTCCTTGGAATTATAGGAAAATCTGGTGCTGGAAAAACCACACTAATTAGGATATTAAGGGGTTCTGAAAAATTTAACGAAGGAAGTATTGAAGTTTTCGGAAAAAAAGAAAATTTAAGAGATATAACTGCAATACACTTGCAAAGAAACTTCGCATTATGGGCAGAACCTGCCATAAATAATATTATAAGAAAATTACACGCAATAAGAGACCAATCTGATGAAAGCTTGCCTATTGAGGAAGATATGCCAGAATATACCAAAGATGCCATGGAAATTCTTAAATTAGTTGGTTTAGAACATAAAGCAAACACCTTTTCAAACATTTTGAGCGGTGGAGAAAAACAACGTTTAATAATGGGTAGACAACTTGCTAAGATATATGAAAAAGGCGAAGGAGTTTTATTATTAGATGAACCGGTCACAATGTCTTGCCCCGCATCTCAAAAGATGATATTAGAAATCATAAACAATGTAAGAAAAAAATTGAACATTACTGTGATTATATCATCCCATTTACCCGAAATACACAAATACCTATGTGATGAATGTATAATATTAGAAAATGGGGAAATTAAATCAAAAGGAAAGCCTGAAGAAATTGTTAATGAATTTTTAAAGGATATGAACGAAGAATATATAAGAAAAAATACCATAGATTCTAAAAAAGACGTAATTTATCAAGTAAAAGATGTTTCAAAAAGGTATTTCGTAATAAATGGCGGAGAAACGTTAAATTTAAAAGATATATCTTTTGAAGTAAAAAAAGGAGAAATAGTATCAATACTTGGAGCAAGTGGTACTGGAAAATCAGTTTTATTGAGAATACTTGGCGGTTTAGAATTACCTGATTCTGGAAAAGTAATATTAAATGGTATAGACTTATCCCATTTTGGTTGGGAAAGAATGAATTTACGTTCAAAAATGGGTATTATGCACCAAGAATTTTCATTGGCTCATTATTCAACAGTTCGTGAATTATTAAAATATAGAAGAACAATTAAAAGTGCCAAGGTTTTATTAGATGCAAAAGAAAAAGCAAAAACGTTTGATATTCCTGAAACAGTTGTGGACGCCCTTTATCAACTTTTAGACTTACCAGATACTGAAAGAAATAACAAACTTGAAAAATTGGGCATATCTCAACAGCTACTATTAGCTTTGTTTAACCCGTCTGGAGAAGATTTATACTCATATGATGAATTAATGAATGCTTTGGATTTAGATTCTGAAATATTGAACAAACATCCTAATGAATTAAGTGGCGGTCAAAGGGTAAGGGTTGCCATTGCACTCCAATTAGTTAATCAACCGGAAATATTATTATTAGATGAACCATTTGGAGATTTAGACCCTATTACGTTGAGAGACGTTTCAAACTACTTAAAAAAGATAAATGATATGTATGACACTACAATTATATTAATTAGCCACCATATAGACTTTGTTAATGAAATAAGCGATAGGGCAATCCTTATTGATAATGGTACTATTGATTCAGAAGGAAAACCGGAAGAAATTTGTGGAAAATTCATTGAAAAAAGTACTTTAAAATTCTGTAAATAATTAAAAAAAGAATACTAAAAAATAAATAAAGATAATTAAAAAGAATTAATTATAAATAATAATATTTTTTTAAATATTTACTTATTTACTTATTTACTTATTTACTTACTAATTTATGTATTATTATTCAATCGCATTGATTTTCTCAAGCAATTTATTCTTAAAATCTTCTTCAGCAGGTGCACCCACAAATACGACATCTCCATCAATTGCAATTGCAGGAACTGCCATAATTCCTAATTCTATCGCTTTTTCAGGGTGTTCCATTACGTTTATGTGTATTACTTCTATATCGCTCATTTCTTTAACGACTTGTTCAACTACTCTTTTAGCTGCTGGACAGTGTGGGCAACTTGGGGATGAAAAAACTTCTACCTTCACCATACGTTCACCTTAAACCTGATAATTTGATACATACGAACAGGATACGACATTTTTCCACTTGGGATATATACATATTCTGTTTAAATTAATAGGTATATTCATTTATAATTCCTTACATTATTCATTATGTATTTACAGATTATATATACTATATTATTTAATTTCAAAAATATAAAAGTTGTTTATTAAGATTACAAATACATAATCAATTTAGTTAAAAAAAATAGAAAAAAATTAAAAGGAATGTTTAACATATCATTAAATAAATAAAAGTAATTAACCCCAAATTTCTTTAAAGTGTTCTAAAGCTTTTATAACATTTTCTAAGTCTTTTGGAGGGAATGAAAATATTAACTCATCTGCTTCAATTTCTCCGTATTTTCTTGAACCGTTGCATGCTAAGGTAGCGTTTGCCTTTCCCCTCATTTTAACAGCTGCTACGGCATCTGCACATAAAGATTGGATACCTGAAAAGTCTGCTTCAAACCTTCCGCCTTCTACATAGTTTATTGCCTGTGTTAATCTTAATGCTTGTTTTGGAGTACATAATACGATTATTGCGTCAGGTTCAAAATCTACGCTATTTACTGGCGAGTAAACTGCGGCAAACATTGGCTCTTTCACTTTAGGTATTGCGTTTATGGTTTTTATTGCTGCTTCCTCAGTTTCAAAGTTTCCTAACTTATGGTATAAAACTCCTGTTTCGAGTGCTTTAGGAGGATTTTGTAAAATTCCCATAGCATATGCGCCACCTTTACACATTTGCTTTTCTACAGGTGCGTAGTACTTTTTACCTTCTTTTCTTGATGTTTGAACTAATTCACAGTGTCTTGCTTCTGATTCAACTTCTTCATAGCCTTCAGGGATTTCTTCTTTGCTTTTAACTAATTTAACAGCTACTGCAGGGTACTTTAAACTTAATAAATCTTGAAGTTTGTCCCCCATTTCTGTAATATCCATATAATCACCACTTGATAGTTTGATTAATTTAGCATTTGTATAGTTAATTATATTTTGCATAGTATTTATTATATATTACATATTAATTAGACAGTTAATCATTAGGTATATAATAAATATATTCAATTAGATATATAACATTTTTGATTTTTATCGTACAAAATTATTAAATATTCAATTAACGATATACTTGGTATTAAAAGTATAAGTATAATTAAAATATCATTTAGAATTATGTAGATTTAGAATAATTTAATATACGATAAATTTAAACTATTGAATTATTCAATAATCTAACATTTTAGATACTCTTTTTAAAGTGTTATAATCTACAGTCCGTATTAATTTAAAGATATTTCGGATAATATGCACATATGTGTTATTAAATATCAGTTTTATTGTATTTTAAGATTATGATTTAAATTTACTTATAAGATACCAACAATTTAAAAATTTAAAAAATAAAATGTATATAACTGTATATAACTGTATATAAATGTACATTCAACCGTGTAATTTAGAAATTATTATGTGATATTATGAAAATAGTACTTAGAAATGACATTTGTGGAAAATTAGAAGACATAGTAAAGGACTTAAAAATAACTAAGCATTGTATAGGCTGTGAAGGTCTTGATTTAAATAATAAAGACCCCCATCACCACCCATCTATTGAAATAACTCAAAAATGCAATCATAACTGTATATTCTGTTATTCTAAACTTTCCAAAGTCAAAGCGGGTTTATACGGAAATATAGACGAAAATAGCGCAATTACAATAAGTCAATATGGTGAACCTTTAACATACCCTGAAAAAGTTAAAAAAGCTGTTGAATATGTAAAATCCAACAATAAAAGGTGCGATTTACAGACTAACGGTTCTTTGTTAAATAAAGAACTTATTAAAGAATTAAAAGAACTTGGGTTGGATATGATAATGATTAGCCTTAGTTCCGACTCTAAAAACCCGGAAAAACATTTCGAACTATCTCAATGTGATAATTACAGTACGGTAGTTAAAAATATAAAATTATGTGCGGAAAATTTCCATACAATCGTTAGGAGCATATACATACCAAAATATAACGAAGAAGAATTAATAAATCTTGCAAAAGAAATGGATAACATTGGTGTTCAGGAAATAATGGTTCATCAACTTATAGTTCATAAATCAAATGCTTCTGAAATTGAAAAAATAACAAATATCGATGAAATAGGATATGTTAAAGATTTACTAGTACTTGTAAATAATATGAAAAAAGAAGCTCCAAACGTAAATATTACCATTAAAGGCTGTTTATTAGTTTACTTGCAAGATATGGATGGTTTTATACTAAATAATATAAAAACAGATTGTATTTCTGAAGTGCCTTCCATAAAGCGAGAATATACGGAATTAAATTTATAAATAAACTATATTTAAAAATAATCATTTTAAATACTAATTTTAAGTTTTATAACATTGTTATAACTTTTATAATACCTTATAACTCCCATAACATTAATATCTTATTTATTCTTTTTTTAGAGCATATTTAATAAATTAATTTATCGGAATATATGATTATATAACAACATTTCTCGTAATTAAGTCTACATTATAAAAACATAATTAAATAAAATTTTATATGAGTATATCCATAATATTATAAAAAACTGTATAAACGTTGATAAACAAATAAATTATTTAATCGATAATAACTTACTAACTACCCTACATATTTGAGGTGCCTACATGAAAAATGTGCTTGCAATAGGGGGATATGACCCTACAGGTGGTGCTGGAGTAATTGCTGATGCTAAAACCATTAAAGAAACGGGCAATAATCCATTAACCATTATAACCTCACTTGTACCTCAAAATAATAATAAAGTATACTCTAAAGAAGAAATATCTAAGGAAATACTTGAAGAACAATTTCAAGCTGTTTTCGAAGATTTTAATATAAAATGGGTAAAAACAGGAGTATTATCAAAACATGCAATCGAGTTAATTTTAGAATACCATAAAGACTATGATTTCAAAATAATATGCGACCCCATAATAAAATCAACTACAGGTCAATTATTAACCGATAAAGAAACTTTGGATTTATACGTGGAGTTATTTAGTAAATGTTATCTAATAACTCCTAATTATGAAGAATTTAAATTTATAAAACATTTTATGTACAATAAATTAAAAAAAGAAAAATATTACGATGAAAATTTAAAAGAACTAAGTGTATTAGTTACTGGGATTAATGATACATTACAAAAGTATTCTGGAACTAAAATAGCTATATTTAACGGTAAAAAAATAAATAGGGAAGTTCACGGTACAGGTTGTGTTTTTGCCTCCGCCATTGCAGGTTTCTCCACTCGTATGCCCATAATCAGTGCTATTAAAAATGCAAAAAAATTGGTACTTGGCTCTGTAATTTACGCAAAAAAAACAAGATACGGATATAATACAAATCCCATATTTATTAACGAAAAAACGATATATAAAAATCTTGAATATTCCTTATTTTTGCTAAACAATATTAAATATACCCTAATTCCTGATGTAGGGTCAAATATTGCAGAATGCACAATATTACCAAAAAATAGGTATGATGTTTGTGCATTATCTGGTAGAATTATAAAAGATAAGCATACTGGAGGATATCATAGAGCAGGCGAATTTAAGTTCGGAGCATCTAAAATATTAAGCGATGTGATACTAACCGCCAATAAATATGACCCAAAAATAAGGTCTTCGATGGGCGTTAGATTCAATGAAAAACTTATGGAAAAACTTAAAGACGATGGAATATTTTGTATTGGTCATTTTGATACGAAAAAACTTGACAATATTAGAAAAGTTGGTTTTGGGATAGATAATGCATTTAAAAGTCATTTATTGGATAAATATAAGCAGTTTATGGAAAAAGACCATATGCATAACTTAGAAAATAGTTTTAGAAATGCTGAAGAAAACGTGGATAATTTAAAAATTGATGAAGAAGATTTAAAAATAAATAAAATAAATAAAATAAAAGAAGAAGTTGACAATATATCTAACATATTAACTAAAAATTTATTGGATAAATCAGGACATTTTTTACATAACGAAAAAATAATTAATGAAACATTGATTAACAGTTCTGAAGAGATTAATGTTGAAAAAAACAAACTGGATGTAGAAATTGAGGATGAATGCACTAAAATAAGCCCCGAAGAGTATCGAAAATGTAATAACTGTGAATACTGCAAAAATGAAATAATACACAATTTTATTAAATTTAAGGAAGGTTATGATTTCACATTAGATATGATATATCATAAAGGTGGTCATCAAATAGAGCCTACAATATGGATATTAGGTCAAAACTCCATAGAAATAGTTAAAAAATTAAGAATACTTGAAAAAACATACCGAAAATTGTAAATAAATTATAACTTATAACTTATAACTTATAACTTATAACCTATAATTTATAATATAATACAATAAACTTAATAATTTACTATACTCTATTTTAGGATAATTTTAAATTTTAAATTTTAACTTAGTTTTAAAACTTTTGAAGATTTGAAATCATATTTTCAATAATTTTTCACAATTTTAATGTGTTTAGTATATATACTTTTAAGTATAGTATGTATTGAATATTTTAACAATTTAATAAAATAACAAATAATATATATAAAAATAGAATATACTATTAAAAGTTTAAAAACAGTATTTTTAATAGTCTATAATTTTCAATGTTAAAAAATAGATTATTTTTATAGTAAAAATGATATACAGGACTGGATTGTACAAACCCTGTAGTATAACAATTTACATCACTCCGTATCAATAAATGGTGATAAAATGTCAAACATAGTTGTTAAAAAATTAGAAAGAGCTCCAATAAATGAAACCCCTATTGAAATTGTAGAAAGAAAAGGTATTGGCCACCCGGACAGTATTTGCGATGGTATTGCAGAAAGCGTTAGCGTTGCTTTGTGCAAAATGTACAAAGAACATTTAGGTGTAGTATTACACCACAACACAGACCAGGTTGAATTAGTTGGTGGGTACGCTTACCCTAAACTTGGTGGTGGAGAAATGATAACCCCTATCTACGTATTATTATCCGGTAGGGCTACAATGGAAGTATTAAACAGAGAAACTGGAGAAATTACTAAATTACCAGTGAATTCAACAGCAGTAAACGCTGCAAGAGAATATTTAAAGAAAACAATCAGAAACGCAGACTTAGAAAGAGATATAATCGTAGATTGTAGAATCGGGCAAGGTTCAGTTGATTTAGTAGAAGTATTTGACAGGGAAAGAAATGCAATACCTCACGCTAACGATACATCATTTGGTGTAGGGCACGCTCCATTGAGTATTACTGAAAAATTAGTACTCGAAACAGAACGATTATTAAATTCAGATGCTATGAAATCAGAAGTTCCTGCAATTGGAGAAGACATTAAAGTTATGGGATTAAGAGAAGATAAAAAGGTAATTTTGACAATTGCGATGGGTGCTGTAGATAGATACATTAATTCATGCGATGACTATATTAAAGTTAAAGAAATTGCAAAACAAAAAGTTGAAGAAAACGCTAAAAAATACGCTGGAGACTTTGAAGTTGAAGTATGTATAAACACAGCAGACGATGACAAAGATTGTATTTTCTTAACTGTTACAGGTACATCAGCAGAAATGGGTGATGATGGTTCAGTAGGTAGGGGAAACAGAGCAAACGGATTGATTACACCATTTAGACCTATGAGTATGGAAGCTACAAGCGGTAAAAACCCAATAAACCACATTGGTAAAATCTACAACATTTTATCAAACATTATTGCGGAAGATGTTGCTAAAATCGAAGGCGTTCAAGAATGCCAAATCAGAATATTAAGTCAGATTGGTAAACCAATCAACGAACCTAAAATGTTAAGCATTGAAATTATACCTGCAGAAGGCTTTACAGTTGAAGGTTTAAACGTTGAAATTGAAAAAGTAGCTCAGAAATGGCTTGATAATGTACAATCAGTTACCGATAGTATCATTGAAGGAAAAGTAGGTACATTCTAACTAATGATACATTAAATACATTTGTTAAATTAAAATAAACTTTTTTTATTTTTAATATTATCTTTATTTTTAGTATTCCATTCTATTTTTTGATATTATTTCGATAAAATACTAAAAATCATATCATAAATTATTAATATTAATTATATAGTATTATTTATCAATTCTATTTATATATTTATATATTTAATATATTTACAATGTTTAAACTTTAAAAAATAGTTTTATGTATATATCGAATAGTATAAATTATATGATAATATATATTATATTAATTATGTAATATCGTAAATTATATAACCGTATAACTATCATAATTAACTATATAGATATAATATATATCAAAATAGTGAAAAAAATGAATAACAATATTAAAAAGTATAAAATAGCAATGATGGGACCGGAAAATTCGGGAAAGTCATCTATTATCAATAAAATATTTGGAAAAAGTATTTCAGAAGTTTCTGAAGTGGGCGGTACTACAAAAAAACCTGTTAAAAAATTTTGGGGAAAGTTAAAAATAGGTAGATTAAAACAGAATCCAGAATTTGCAGATATAACCTTTGCTGATTTGGGGGGATTATACTCTGGCGAAGATAAGTCTGTTGTAATGGTCGGTAATGTTTTAGAAAAAACTTTTGAAGAGATAGATAGCTCAGATATGATTATACACGTCATTGATGCGAAAGAAGGTCTTTTTAAAAGCTTTGAAAAATTACACCATTTGCTAAAATATAGGTACCAAAAACCCATAATCGTTATTGTAAATAAATGTGATTTATTAACCCCTTCTGAAAGAAACTCCTTAAATGAAGCTATTGAGGAAAGACTTAATAATAAAGTTTATTTCACATCTGCAATGTCATATGAAGGTATTAATGAACTAATAAACGTGATAATAACCATACTGAAGAGATAGGTGTCCTAAAATGTTTAAAAAAATAAAAAAAATGATATCATCAACAGAAACCTTAAAACCAAGTAGTCCTGTACCAATTGAGGAATATATCGAATTACCAGTTAAAACGTATGAAGGAAACGAGTTAGTAAAAATAAAAGTTTGTGAACTCGAAGATTTTAAAGATTCCACGGAAATTTCAGTTTTAGTAGAAGCTGGTTATTTGGTAATTGCAAACACTATCGACCTTGAAAGAGATATTGATGATGATTACGCTAAAGTACTTACTGATTTAAAAAATAAATTAAAAAATAATGGTAAAATAGTAAGACTTTGCGAAACTAAGATTATGGCAGTTCCGTCAAATACGATAATTGAAAAAATCGTAAAAGAGAAAAAAGATTAAAATAATATTAACAAATAGATTACCCATTAAATGCCAATATTAAATATATTAATGTTTAATTTTATTTTTTTAGTTTATTTTTTTAGATTATATCTATACGGAATTATTAAATTTATAGCATTAATAAAATAATTTTTTCAACAATTTTAAAATGAAAATACGCTATTTTTAGACCATCATTTTTAATTTATTTTTTTAGTTATTTAGTCAAATATAAGATTAAAATATTTAAAAATCTTATATTAAACAGTTTTTAGATTATGGCACTATTCGGTAAATTTAAATAGTGATATACAATAATAATCATAGTCTTACATTTAGAGGGATTTTATGGACTACTATATATTTTTATTATTGAGCTCGGTATGGTATATAATACCTGCTTATATCGCAAATGCTACAGCCTGTGTTTTTGGAGGGGGAACTCCAATAGATGGGGGCAAAAAGTTCATTGACGGTCATCGATTAATTGGGAATGGCGTCACAATAAAAGGAACACTCTCAGGAATACTTTGCGGAGTTGTAGCTTCAATAATCCAGTATTTTATTGGTAATTATTTTAACTCTAGCTGGATGATATTAGATTTCGGATTATTACAATATATTGTATTAGGTCTCTTTTTATCCACGGGCGCTTTATTTGGCGATTTATTTGGAAGCTTTGTGAAAAGGAGAGTTAATATATCACAGGGCGGTTCTGCACCTTTATGGGACCAATTAACATTTATAGTATTTGCCCTAATATTTGGTTATTTATATTTGCCTGTTTCTTATGATATGGCAATACTATTGATTATACTCTCACCAATTATTCATTTATTATCAAATATTATTGCGTATAAATTAGGAATTAAAAAAGTATGGTGGTAATAAAATATGATATTTCTTGATTTAGAATTGAAAGATTCACCTGGTGAATTATTAAAAGCTCTTGAACCCATATCTTCTGCAAAAGGAAATATTATAAGCGTTATTCATATGCGGGAAGAAAGAACTGAAGATGGCAGATTGCCTGTAAAAGTGGTAATTGACAAAATTGACGATGACGAATTATCATCCATTATTAAGAAATTAGAAAGTATAGATGTAATTGTTGCTAAAATAAACGAAAAAAGAAGAAAATTAGATTTAGATGTCGTACTTATCGGGCACGTTGTAGATACAGACGTTAGAGATACTATAGACAGAATAAACGAGATAGGTTTAGTACTTGATTTAGATTTGTCAATGCCTTCTCCTAATGTAGAATCATCTGCGAGAATGAGAATAATTGTTGATATAGAAAAGATAGATGAATTATATGAAGAATTTGATACAATTTCAAAAGAAAAAGATTTACTATTTGTAAAATCCTGTTAAAATAAAAATAACTGATAAAAACTGATAAATAAGGAACATATGCTTAAAGATAAAATAAATTAAATAAATAAAAGATAAAAAATAAGATTAAAAATAAGATTAAAAAATAAAGAATAATCAAATTTAAAATGCTATAATTATCGGATATTTACTAATAGAGGTAAATTATGTGTGAAAAGAGTCTTAGTAAAAATAACGACTTTAACGAACTTAAAGTAATTTTAGTTGGCTTGGGAGTTATTGGAAAAGGTGTTTTAAAGGTAATAAATACCAAAAACAATGACTTATTTAAAAATTATGGATTTAAGATAAGTGTTGTTGCTGCTTGTGATAGTAGTGGTGCTACAGTAAACGAAAATGGTATTAACCCCCTTTCAATAATAAAAACCAAAGAAGAAACTGGAAAAATAGTTAATCACGAATTTGGCGTTCAAAAAAGCATACTTGAAGTAATTGAAACACTAGATGCCGATGTTGTAATTGAAGTAACCCCTACAAACATAGAAACCGGAGAACCTGCAAAATCATACACTTTGAAAGCTTTTGAAACTAAAAAACACGTTGTTTCTGCTAATAAAGGTGCTTTAGCAGTAGCATTTGCTGAATTAATGAATAGTGCTGAAAAAAACAATGTAATGTTTAGATATGAGGCTTCCGTAGGTGGTGCCATGCCAGTTATTAATTTAGCAAGAGAAAGTCTTGCAGGCAATAGTATTAAAAACATTAAGGGAATATTAAATGGTACAACTAACTATATATTGACCAAAATGGAAAAAGAAGGATTAGACTTTAATACTGTTTTAAAAGAAGCTCAAGAGTTAGGTATTGCAGAAACAAATCCTCATCAAGATGTAAGTGGATTGGATACTGCGGCTAAAATGGTTATCCTTGCAAATACACTTTTAGGTAAAAATTACACTATAAAAGACGTAAAACTTGAGGGTATTACAAAAATTACACCTGAAGCTCTTAAAATGGCTAACAAAAGTGGTACAACCATAAAATTAATTGGCGAAGTTTCAAATAAAAAATTAGAAGTTTGCCCTAAGTTAGTACCAATTGACCACCCCATGAACGTTAAAGGTTCATTAAACGTTGCTATGTTCGATACAGATTTAGCAAAAGATGTTGTAGTCGTAGGTCGAGGTGCCGGGGATATAGAAACCTCTTCTGCAATATTAAGTGATTTAATATATATCGGCAATTCAAAAAGATGTAATAATTAATTAACAAATTTTTTTAATAACCTTTTTATAGTACTTCTAAACAATATAAAAGAGTAGTCGTGGCACGGGGTGCTGGACTTGGTAGTTCAGGGCGGACTTCAGATCCGTCGAGTTCCATGGGAATTCGGGGTTCGATTCCCCCCCTATGCCGTTTTTTTAAAATAAATTTAAAATGAATATTATATATTATAGTTATTTTCAAAATTATTTTTCGATTATAGTTCCATCTACGTTATTACTCATCGCTTTGTAAATATTTCCAGCAGTATTTCCATTAAAAATAATGGATTTAACACCCGAATTAAAACATTCCATTACTTTTAAGTACATCCCACCCGTCACATCCTCTTTTGAAGATGAAGATAAAGCTTTTTTTACATTTTCTATATTATTACTTGAAATAAGTTCTATTATATGTTTATTCTCATCCCAAACACCATTTACATCGGAAGCATGTAAACTTAAATCAGGTTTAAGCTCAATTGACAAATAGGGTAGTGCGTGGTCTCCAGAAAATATTTTATATTCATTTAATTCATCTAAAACGATATCTCCGTGTATTACAGGTACGAGGTCTTTTTCGAGCATTCTTTTAACTACTTCTAAATCAAAATGTAAACCTTCTTTTTTAAACATTATAAATGATGATGGTTGAATTGAAACAGCAGATATGCCATAATTTTGCAATTCAGAAATTATAATATCATTAAACTTACGCATTGCCTTTTGAATTTCCCAATAGCCTGTTTCCATATTTATAAACTTAGAATTACCGTTTTCGTCTTTTATAATATGTTTTTTTGCAACAGGGTGCCCAAATGAACCACCACCATGTATTATAATCAATTTTGGCTTTTCAGAGCCTTTTGAATGCAATTGTTTTTCATCAAAAAACTGTTTTATTTCTTTACATATTGTTGATAAATTATCCCATTTTACAGAATAAGGGATATTTTTATCACACAAAATACTACCGCCAAGTTTTAACACGATTAACATTATCTCACCAAATTAAATAAAATTAAACTTTTGATAATAAATTATAACATATCTAAAATTAAAAACTATCGTATGGAATAGATTATTAAAAATATATGCTAATTTGATATAAAATATAATATAATATAATATAATATATACGATAAAATATGATATTTAAAAATAAATAAAAAATAAATAAAAAATAATTTTTATTAAGTTTAGTAAGTTTATTAATTCATATTATTGAGGCATTTCTTTAATTTCGGGTAAATTTTCGTTAGTAATTATATATATTGGTTTATTTAACTCTTTAAAACGTTCTAACAACAAATCCCTTCCCCAATTAGATAGTGCATAAATAGGTACGCTTTTTCCAGCCTGTACTTTTAAAACTTTTTTCAAATCTTCATCATTTTTCAATAAATTATAAAGACTCTTTGATGCACAACTTGCAATTAAGTCATATTCTGGAATTTCATCTTTATACTTATAGAAATCTACTCCTGTAGTATGTACTCCAAAAATACATATTTTTACAGGTTCTTTATCATTATGCTTTAAATTATAGTCTTTTTCTATTTGCCTTAGTTCATTTAATTGTTCAGGATATGCCACTGAAACGCCAATTTTCTTAAAACCCATTTCAATTGCCTTTAAAACACCTTTTACCTGGTCAATTTCTGCAGTTTTTTCATCCAAAATAGCACCATTTGGATTTGCAATATTTACCCTTTCGATTACTTCTTTTATAGGAGTAGTTTGTACAATTCCAGATATTCTGCCACATAAACCTTGAACTAAATAAGGATTTGGAGTTATTAAGGTCCCCGTACAATCACTAACGATTACCACCGCGTCTAACATTTTTTTACCCAGCGCAGTCATAAATATTTCAGAAGTTCCAAAACTAACAAATTGCTCTTTTTCTTCAATTACTCGGTCTTTTGTAAATAAACCAAAGCTTTGTATCCTAAATTCAATATTTTTCTTAATTGTTTCTTCATTCAATTCTACTATATTTCTATGTTTTAAAAACAGAGGGCAAGTTTTTATTTCTGGTTTACTAATAGATATGACCTTTCCATTTATTACGGTGATTTTTGCATTTCCTAAAGCTTCCATAATATGTATATCATTAGTTTTCATATTATTCCTCGAATATATTTGGATTATAATATAATTATATAGATAGATAGATAGATAGATAGATAGTTCTAATAATTTAACATATGCATCTTATAAGTTATAACCTATAATTTATAAGTTATAGCATATTTTAAAATTGTTAAACGTAATAATATTAAAAATAATATTAAAAATCTTTGATTTAAAACTCGTATTATATAAATTTGTATAAAATACGCAATTATATATACAATTTAATGATTTGTAAATTAACTTAAAATAAAACTTCCCTAAAAATAGCTTTTATTAATATGAGGGGTGGGAATGGGATAGGAGATAAAAATATCTCCCACACGGTGTTATCAGTAGTGATGAGGGGGTATGAGGGGGTTAAAAATATCACTACTATCCCGCACCGTGCATAACATTAGTATTAATTACTCGTATATATAATTTACTATGAATGTACATATATAAATTTAGTTTATATACTAACTAAATATACTAACTAAATATACTAACTAAATATACTAACTAAATATACTAACATTTACAATATCAAATCTTAATATATCTATGATAGTATGAAAGACATATTTATAAAGATAATTAACTATCACCAAGAATATTAATCATTTTAATATCACATTATGTATTTAGATAATCAATTTACTATTAACATTTTTTAAAATCATATTATCAAATTTAAAAAATAATGTATATATATTTGATTAAAAATATAATTAGTTGTAATTATTAAAAATAAAATTATAAAGACGCTATTTTAACATTTCAATAATATTTAACCATAATTAAATTAAAAGAACATTTTTTAAAAAACTATTTTATTTTATAATAACTAATAACACCCATTAAGAAAATTAAGAGTATATCCTTATATAATAATGTGAGTGTATTATAAATGTATACATATTTGCACATACATTATTATTTGTTTAATGTGGAGGTGAATCCATGAGTGACCCCAAAGTGGGGGTTTTCGTTTGTTACTGTGGTTCTAATATCAACGGTGCAGTGGATTGTGAAGCAGTTAAGGACTTTGTTTCTAAACTCGATGGAGTTGTAGTTGCTGACACCTACCCTTTCATGTGTGCTGACCCTGGTCAAAATCTTATTAAAGATGCTATTAAAGAGCACGGGTTGGACAGAATTGTGGTAGCAGCATGTACTCCTAAAATCCACGAACCTACGTTTAGAGCTTGTTTATCAGAAGCAGGCATATCCCCATATTATTTAGAGTTTGTGAACATAAGAGAGCACGATGCTTTCGTTCATATGAATGACGTAAAAGCTGCAACAGATAAAGCTAAAGAATTAATTGCAGCAGGTATTGCGAGAGCTAAAAGACTTGAGGACGTACCTCAAAAAGTTGTGGATGTAGACAAGAGCTGTATGGTAATAGGTGCAGGTATTGCAGGTATCCAATCTGCATTGGACCTTGCTGACCAAGGCTTTAAAGTATATCTTGTAGACAAAGACGAGTCAATCGGCGGAAGAATGGCACAATTAGCTAAAACTTTCCCAACCGATGACTGCGCAATGTGAATTCTCGCACCGAAAATGGTTTCGGTGGCTAACCACCCTAACGTGGAATTATTGACTTACACAGAAGTTAAAGATATTGATGGATACATTGGTAACTTCAATGTAAAACTTGAGAAAAAAGCAAGATACATTGACGAAATTACCTGTACCGGTTGCGGTGCTTGTGCTGCAGTATGTCCTATAGAGATACCTAACGAATTTGATTTAGGTTTAGGTACCAGAAAAGCGATATACGTACCATTCCCACAAGCTGTACCTTTAGTATATACAATTGACATGGAACACTGTATTAACTGTGAACTTTGTTCAAAAGTATGTGCTGCAAAAGCTGTAAGATATGACCAAAAACCTGAAGAAGTAGAAATTAAGGTTGGTACAATTATCACAGCTACAGGGTACGATGAATTTGATGCTACACAAAAAGAAGAATACGGTTATGGAGTTTATGACAACGTTATCACAACCTTAGAAATTGAAAGGATGATAAACCCAGCTGGTCCTACCGGCGGTCATGAAATCAGACCAAGTGATGGTAAACACCCTCACAGAACTGTATTTGTTCAGTGTGTTGGTTCAAGAGACGAGAAAGTGGGCAACCCATACTGTTCAAGAGTATGCTGTATGTTCGCACTCAAAAACGCTCAATTAATGAAAATGCACGACCCTAATGCAGAAGTGTACATTTGCTACATGGATATAAGAGCATTTGGTAAAGGCTATGAAGAATACTATAAAAGAGCACAAGAACAGTTCGGTGTTAGATTCATTAGAGGAAGACCTGCAACTGTTATTGAAGACCCTGAAACTAAAAACTTAACCGTTAGAGTTGAAGATACGTTATTAGGCGAAATCTTAGAGATTGACGCTGACTTAGTTGTATTATCAGCTGGTTTAGTAGGTAAAAAGGAAACAAAAGACTTAGCTAAAATGATGGGCGTTGATGTAGGACCTGAAGGGTTCTTTAAAGAATCACACCCTAAGTTAGCTCCAGTTAACACAAAAGTTGACGGTATCGCAATTGCCGGAGTTGCACAAGGACCTAAGGATATTCCTGACACAGTAGCACAAGCAAAAGGTGCTGCAAGTGCTGTGGCTATCCCGATGTCACAAGGTAGCTTCAAAATTGAAATGATTAGAGCAACTGTTGACGAAGATGTATGTGGTGGATGTAAAGTATGTGCAATAATGTGCCCATATAATGCAATTACATACGAGGAAAAAGAAGGTCATTTAGTGGCTATAACAGACGATGTTGCATGTAAAGGTTGTGGAGCATGTGCAGGTGCATGTCCAAGTGGTGCTATGCAGTTAAGATACTACAGAGACTCACAAATCTTAGATTCAATTGACGGAATGTTAGATGCAGCTAAAATGATTAATAACGAATAATTAATTAAATTTATTTAAAAATATCTTTAATTAATATCTTATTTAATATTTAATAATATTTTAAACGATATTATTAAATATTAATGAAAAATGTATGTAATTCAAAATAAAGTAATATTAATTAATATTAATCAATAATATTACTGAATAATCAATATTCTATAAAAATAAAATATAGGAAGGGATAACAATGGCCGAACCTATAATTATGGCATTCATTTGCTATCAATGAGGTTATGGTGCTGCTGATTTAGCAGGTACCAGTAGGATGCAATACCCAGCAAGCGTTAGACCTATAAGAGTTCCATGTACAGGTAAATTCGATATTACCTACGCATTGAGAGCATTCCAAAAAGGTGCTGATGCAGTATTTGTTGCAGGTTGAAAACCTAACGAGTGTGCATTCGAAACAGGTAACTTCAGAGCGGAAGAAAGGGTTAAAATGACCAAGCAAATTCTCGATGAAATGGGAATCGGTGGAGAAAGAATCGAAATGTTCTTCATGAGTGGAGCAGACGCAGGAAAATTCACCGAAGCTGTCAAAGAAATGACTGACAGAGCTAAAAAATTAGGTCCAAACCCATTAAAATAAGTAAAGAAGTAAGAAAAAAGAGGATGAGTTTTACAGGAAACCTATGGACTTGTAAAACGACTGCCCCACGTTGGGGAATATACCTTTAATATTATAAGGTGATTACATGGCAGATAAAGTTAGGCTCGGATTAATACAATTATGTGGATGTTCAGGATGCCATATATCACTACTTGATTTACACGAACAATTATTAGATGTTCTTCCACATTTGGACATCGTTTATGCCCCAATCATTGCTGATGCAAAGGAAATACCAGAATGTGACGTATTTCTTATTGAAGGTGGCGTAAGAAATGAACACGATGAACATTTAGTTCATGAAATCAGAGAAAAATCAAAAGTAGTGATTGCTTGGGGTTCATGTGCTGTATACGGTGGAATTCCAGGACTTGGAAACTTATACAGTAGCGAACAATTAAAAGAAACAGTTTACGGAACTGTAACAACAGACAATATTGGAGAATTGCCATCTGATGAGATAGTACCTCCATTAACTGATTCAGTTATGCCTGTTCCAAGTATCGTAGATGTTGAATATGTAATTCCAGGATGTGCTCCAAAACCAGCTCTTAATGCTGCTGCAATAGTAGCATTATTAGAAGGTAGGGAACCAGAATTACCTAAAAAGATTGTTTGTGATGAATGTCCGAGAACAAAAGAAAATGTTATACCTGAAAAATTCAAAAGAACTTTTGAAGGTAAACCAGACCCAGATAAATGTTTATTTGAACAAGGTTATACCTGTGCAGGAATGGGTACGAGAGCAGGATGCGGTGCATTATGCCCAAGTGCAGGAGTTCCATGTAGAGGTTGCTATGGTAAAACTGATGAAGTACTTGACCAAGGTTCATCTTTGGCAAATACATATGCTGCTGCAGGCGATGAATCTTTAAAAATTGCCGATAAATCAGCATTATTCAACAGATTCACATTACCGTCAGCTTTGATTTCGAAAAAACAAAAATAATGGAAAATAATAAATTTAAATTCAATTAATTTATTATACCATTCCATTATCGAAATTATTAATTTACAGTTATTTAATTGTAATTTAATTTCATAAATAAGGATTAAATAATTTAGAATTAGACTGATTTAGACTAAAATAAGGACGGTGACTCTATGGGTAAGATTACAATAGAACCATTAACCCGTCTTGAAGGGCATGGTAAAGTTACCATCAAGTTGGATGATTCAGGTAAACCAACTGATGTAAAATTACATATTACTGCTCTCAGGGGTTTTGAACAATTTGTAATTGGAAGACCTGCCGAAGAGGTACCAAGAATAGTCCCAAGAATATGCGGTATCTGCCAAACAGCTCACCACTTAGCAAGTGTTAAAGCTGTTGATGCTGCATGGGGCGCACAAATTCCAAGCGCTGCGGAAAAACAGAGAGAATTAATGCATATTGGTAATATGATTCATAGCCACGCATTACACTTCTATTATCTTGCAGCTCCAGATTTTGTTCTTGGACCAGATGCAGACCCTGCAATTAGAAACGTTATTGGAGTAATTGATGCGGCTCCAGAAGTAGCTAAAAAAGCTATCGCACTCAGAAGAGTAGGTCAATCAATGGTTGAAGCTACTGGTGGTAAAGCTATACACCCGGTAACTGCCATTCCAGGCGGTTTATCAAAATCATTAAGTGAAGAAAAAAGAGACGAACTTTTGGCTGAAATCGATACAATGATTCAATACGGTCAAGATGGACTCGATTTAATGAAATCACTCAATGAAAAATACTTGGATACAATTAACACATTAGGTGTAATTGATACCTGGTATTTGGGTTTAGTTAAAGACGGTAAACATAACTTCTACGGAGACACTTTAAGATTTGTTTCACCAGACGGTTCTGAAAAAATTGATTTCAAACCTGCTGACTACTTAGACTATCTTGCAGAGCACGTCGTAGAACACAATTATGTAAAATACCCCTACAACAAAAAAGTTGGCTATCCAGAAGGATTATACAGAGTAGGTCCTTTGGCTATGATAAATGCTTGTGATTCAATGCCTACACCTCTCGCAGAAGAGGCAAGAAAAGAATTCGCAGAGACATTTGGAAGACCAGCAAATCAATCAATAGCATACAACCAAGCAAGATTAATCGAATTACTTTCAGCTTGCGAAAGAGCAAAAGAACTTCTTGAAGACCCAGAAATTGTTTCAACAGACGTTAAAGCAGAAGTTGAACCAAAAGCTGGAAATGGCGTTGGTGTTGTATATGCTCCAAGAGGTACATTATTCCATAATTACGAAACCGATGATAACGGTATTGTAACTAAGGCGAATATGATTGTTGCTACCACGCACAACGTACCTACAATGGAAAAAGCTATCCAACAAGCCGCAGAAGTGCTTTTCAAAGACAATTAAGCCTCTGGTGGTAATATGGTGGATGAAACAAAATTAAATTTAATAGAAATTGTATTAAGAGCATACGACCCTTGATATTCATGTGCTGCGCATATGATTGTGGAAGATGCTGAAGGAAACGTTGTATTTGAAATTGTAAATGAAGAATAATTTTTTAACCGAACCCATTGGGAGGTAAAAAATTATTTCACAATTTTTTAATTTTTTAAAATAGTTGTAATAATTGTTAAAAACAAGATTATTAAAATATTAAATATCTATCAAAGATGTTAAATATAAAGTTTTAAATTTAAAAGGTTATATTTAATTAATATTCTGATAATTATAATAATTTAAGATAATTTTTTAAGTATTAAACTAATTATCAGATTTGATATTGATGAGATATTAAGTTATATTTGAATATAAAAATGAATATAACAACAAATAAAAAATTTACTAAACTAACCAAATATTTAGCTAAATTTAACAAATATTTATAATAAATAAAATACATATTTAAATTGTAATTGTCTATTATAATTATCAATTATGATTAAAATGACCAAAGTATTGTAAAATCGTGGTTATTTTAATATTCACTTAAAAACCTTCATCAGAAGGCCCCATATTATTAAAAATTTAAAAGGGGTATCAAATGGCTGGAATTAAAATTCAAGAAGATGCGTGTCTTGTTTGTAATGCTTGTGCAAAAGCATGTCCAACCGAGGCAATAGAAATTGCCCCATTTAAGACCTGTAATTTGTGCTTTTCGTGCGCAAGTGCATGTCCAACAGGGGCGTTAGTAGAAAACAATGGTAAATTGATATACAACAGTAGCAAGTGTTTAAAATGTGGAAACTGTGCAACTGCTTGTCCAACAGGCATTAAAAAAGTTGATGATAGATTCCCATACTCAAAAGGACACTGTGTACTTTGTGAAAAATGTGTTGATGCTTGTCCTATCGATATAATTTCAATCCCTGGAAAAATTGATAAACCTGAAAAGGAAATCGCAATACCTCAAGAACCTATCAAAGTAACAGATGCTTGTGTAGGTTGTTCAGAGTGTGTTCCAGTTTGTCCAGTAGATGCTATTTCTATCGAAAATGAACTTGCTGTAATTGACACTGACAAATGTATATACTGTACTGTATGTGCACAAACATGTCCATGGAACGCCATATATGTAGCAGGCAAAAAACCTTCAAAAAGACAAAAAGAAATTAAATCATTCACTGTTACCGAAGAATGTATCGGTTGTGAAAAATGTGTTGAAGTATGTCCTGGTGATATGATTACATACAACGCAGAAGATTTAATCGTAAAATTGCCAGAAGCTTGTCCTGCATGTCATTTATGTGAACAAAATTGTCCAGTAGATGCTATTTCATTAGAAGTAGAATATGGAAGTGCTAAACCAGTTACAGAAGAAGGTTTGGTATGGTACGAAGACAAATGTAATTACTGCGGACCTTGTGCTATAAAATGTCCTACTAATGCAATTAACTTAGTTAATCAGAAAGGACTTGAATTACCTTCAAGAACTAAAACAGATAAAGACCCAGAATTTAGAATGTGTATCAGATGTGGTGCTTGTGTTATGAAGTGTCCTACTGGTGCTTTGAAAATGGGTAAAATTACTCACGAAGGTAAAGAATACAATAGGATTGAATTTAGCCCTGCATTATGTAATCAATGCGGTGAATGTGTAGACGTATGTCCACAAAATACATTGAAACTTACAGGCGATGAGAAAAAACCACTTGAAGGATACTGTATCCTTTGTTTAAAGTGTATAGAAGCTTGTGCTAAAGCTAAAAGAAATGCTTTAGGATTACAATAATTAACTAAATATTATCAATTAAATAAGATAATTTAACATATCAACTAAAATAACCCTGAATCATTTAAATATTTAATATAACGGTTAAATATTTAAAAAAAATGTTTTAAATATGTATTTTTGACCTTATACATATTTAAATTAATTATTTCATTAAATATCAATTAAATGAATTCAAATTAAATATTAAACATACTATATTATATAATATATAATTACCGTAAATCTGGTATCCCTTAGGGGTGAATAAAATGGTAAAAGTGGTTAAAAACGTAGTATGTCCATTTTGTGGAACTCTATGTGATGATATCGAAGTTCTTGTGGAAGACGGCCATATTGTAGGTACAAGAAACGCTTGTAGGATTGGAAATGCTAAATTTATGCATTATGAAGGTTCTGTAAGATACGATAGTCCTTTAATGAGAGAAAATAAAAAGGACGATTTTAAGAAAGTAGACTACGAAACAGCTATCGAAGAAACCGCAAGACTTCTTGTAGAATCAAAACTTCCGTTGATATACGGATGGAGTTCAGCAGAATGTCATGCTCAACAATTAGGTGTATTATTAGGTGAAAAGGTTCACGGTGTATTAGACAATACAGCGAGTGTATGACACGGACCTTCACTATTGGCAGTACAAGACGTAGGCTATCCAGTAGCCACATTAGGGGAAACTAAAAACAGAGCTGATACAGTTCTATTCTGGGGTAGCAATCCAATGCACGCTCACCCAAGACATATGAGTAGGTACTCAGTATTTGCAAGAGGGTTCTTCCGTGAAAGAGGGAGAAAAGACAGACAAATGATTGTTGTCGACCCAAGAAAAACAGATACTGCAAAATTAGCAGATATTCACCTTCAGGTTGAACCCCATAAAGATTATGAACTCGTAAGTGCTATGAGGGCAGCTTTAAAAGGTTTCAAAATTGAAGCTGATTATGTAGCGGGAATTCCTACAGAAACAGTTTATGAAGCTATGGATATTTGTAAAAATACCCAATTTGGTACATTATTCTTCTCAATGGGTATAACAATGAGTAGAGGAAAGCACAGAATCATCGATAATGCTATCCAGTTAATCGTTGATTTGAATGCACATACCAAATTTAGTTTAATGCCTATGAGAGGTCATTATAACGTAAACGGATTTAACCAAGTTAGCACGTGGATAACTGGTTATCCATACGGTGTA
The DNA here is from genome assembly GCF_024807655.1 of Methanococcus voltae. Classification (NCBI taxonomy): domain Archaea; kingdom Methanobacteriati; phylum Methanobacteriota; class Methanococci; order Methanococcales; family Methanococcaceae; genus Methanococcus; species Methanococcus voltae. Next base: position 435,303 of record NZ_JANUCR010000001.1, read on the forward strand.
GACTTTTCAAGAGGCTATCCAAGATACAATCCTGGAGAAACTGCTTCAAATGATTTATTACAGAGGGGAGAAACAGATATGATGCTAAACATTGCTTCAGACCCTGGTGCACACTTCCCTCAAAAAGCTCTACAACATATGGTTAAAATTCCATTAGTATGTATTGACCCACACCAAACACCTACAAGTGAGTTAGCTAACATCGTTATGCCTACTGCACTTACAGGTGTCGAAGTTGCAGGTACTGCATATAGGATGGATGGAGTACCAATCGAACTTAGAAAAGTTGTAGATGTTCCAGAAGGCTTACTTTCAGATGCTGAAATTATCGGTAAATTATTGAAAGAAGTTGAAAAAATGGAATAAAAAAATAAATGAGTAGTAAATAAAAATATTAAATATTAAATATTAAAAATATGTAAGTTATAAAATTCCCCTTTTATACTTACAAAATACGTCTTGAAGAATTAAACTCAATTATTTGTTAAAGGGGAACCTTTTGGACCCTTTAATAAAAAATATTTTTTTATAATTTTTTATTGCATATCTAAGATATATCAAACTTTTTTTAAGCATTTAATATCAATTTAATATCAATTTTTAATTTATATATATTAAATTATATAATGTATAAAATAATAGAATAATAGAATAGTATCTAAAATATCCAATATAAAATAATATTAATTAATATTAGGTGGTCTTTTTGGAAATAATTCCTGTTTTAGATGTCTTAGAAAAAAATGCGGTTCACGGAAAAAGTGGAAATAGGGAATCGTATAATCCTGTTAAATCAGTTATTTGTGAATCAAGCGACCCAGTAGCGTTAGCAAATGCATATACAAATTTTGGTGTCAAAAAAATATATATAGCAGACTTAAACGCAATAATTGCTAAAAATGTTAAAAATAATAAAGAAAATTCAAAATTTTCACAGATTGATGGTGAAAAAAATTTAAAAATTATTGAAAAAATAGAATCTGAAAAAATCGTGGATTTTGGAATATCTACAATATTTGATTACGAATATTATAAATCTTTTGATTTAAAAAACACTAAATTAATTATTGGTACGGAAACACTTGTGGATTTAGAACTTGTGAATAAAACAGATGTAATATTAAGTTTAGATTTTAAAAACGGAGAATTACTCAGTAAAGGGTACAGTTTTGAAGAATTAATTAAAAAACTCAACGAAAATTCGAAAATTCCAATTATTATATTAGACATATCTTCTGTGGGTACATTACAAGGTTTAAATTATCCTTTGATTAAGAAAATCATTCAAAACGTTAAAAATCCCGTCTATGTTGGAGGAGGCGTTAAAAATATTGATGACATTAGTAAATGTAAATTTTTAGGTGTTTCAGGGATTTTAATCGGCACTTCGTTGCATAATGGCACGCTAAACTTAAAAGAATTAGTCGAAAAATATTAAAAAATAAAGATAAAGATAATGATAAAAAAGATAAAAAGATAAAAAGATAATATAATTGTAAAGGAATTGAAAAATAGATAAAACTCAAAATTATAAATAATATAATAAGGATTATTAATTAATATATATTATACGAATTATACAATTTATCAGTACCAAGTGCATTGAAAAGTGATAGTATGTTAACAAGATATCAAGTCTTAAAAATTTTAATGGAATATACAAGTGATGAATACATAATATCAAACATAGGGATACCGAGCAAAGAATTATATGACGTCAAAGACAGGAAAGAAAACTTTTATATGCTTGGTTCTATGGGTTTAGCTTCTTCAATCGGACTTGGGGTAGCATTGGGAAAAGCACATAAAAATGATAAAAAAACAATTATAATAGATGGAGATGGCTCAGTTTTAATGAATATGGGTTCTTTATCCACCATTGGATATACAAAGCCTAAAAATATGCTTTTAATAATTATAGATAATTGTGCATATGGCTCTACGGGCAATCAATCAACACAGTGTATAAGCACAGATTTAGAAATGGTGGCTAAAGGTTGCAAAATTGATGCTGAAACGCTCGTAAAAGAAAAAGAAATTAGAAAAACACTTTCAGCCCTTATGAATGAAAAAGAAACAAAAGTTTTAGTCATAAAAACCCGTCCACATAATGAAAAAGTTAAAAATATTGAATTAGACCCAGTTATAATTAAAGAAAGATTTATGGAATCCATATGTTCTAAATAACATCTAAATTTTCATTTTTTTTAATTTTTAATTTTTAATTTTTAAAATATCGTTTAAATAAATTTAAATTTTCAATACTGTAATCTTGATTAATTGGATAACCGATAACTGAAAAATCTTTATTTTCTTTATTTTTATGAACATAATCATCTATTAAATCTTTATTTATATTTTCAAAATCATTAGTTATATTTAAAAGATAATTTTCCCAATTACCATTGTAATTTTCTCTTCTTTTTAAATAATTTTCCATAGAATTTACCAGGTTTTTATCAATATTTTTCATAAAAGGAATATAAACTGCCGTTCTTTTGTCATACAACTTTTTATATTCATCATTTGATTTTTTACAACCATATACATAATATTTTATTAAATTATCCAAATCAATATCACAATTAGTCGTTATTAGTAAATCTTCAAGACCTTCTGTCCCTATCCAAATTTTATTTTCATTTACTAAATTTTTTGCTTTGTTTAAGATATCCAATACTGATGATTTAGGCCTATCTTTTTCAGAATTATCCATATATTTTTTATTACCATAAACAAAACATATATGAAAGTTATAACTACTATAGAGATTTAATAAATCTTCTGCATTCTCCCGCCTACATTGTATCGTAAGTTGAGAATTCTTATTTAATTGATTCAGGATGTTTTCATCAGTTAATTGGAGTTCCTCAGCATCTATTACGTGCATATCAAAATTCTTTGTTATTAACTTATTTAAGTTAATTAATTTATCCATATTGTAATTAAATTTGCTTAATTTTGTTGCAATTCCTATCATAGTACCCCTTATATAAGTATTGTAAATCATCAAAATAATATATAAATTTGAATATTTAATAAAAAGCCACTAAAACAAAATATAACTTAAAACTTATATAATAATATAAAGTATAAGTAAATTTAATAAAAATTATTCTAAATCTACGTCTATTGCTTGGTCAGGACATTGCAAAACGCATAAATTACAGTGTGTACATTCCTCGGTATTTACAGCTTTTGGAGGGTATATACCTTTCTTATTTAATTTTTTTGATTTTTCATAAACATTCTTTGGACATACCTGGATACAAATATCGCAACCCTTACAGTATTCTTCATTTATTGTAATCTTCATAATTTCACCATTATTGATATATTATTATCTAATTAATAATTAATAATTAATACTATTATCTCTTAAAAAATAATTAATAATAAAATTATTTAAAATTTCTTCTTTTTAGATGATTTCCACATTTTAGGATATATGTTTTTATCCATTATTACTCTTTCAATATCAATAACCAGCTCTTCGTCAGATTTTAAAATCTTTTTGGTGTTTGCAAGAGTTTTACCAATAGCTACAGCTTCACCTTTTAATGTTTCAACCAGAACGATTTCTTCAGGTCCGATTCCTTTTTCAATTTTAGAGATACCATTGGCATATAGATTTGCCCCATGACATATTGCATTTACCGCACTATCTTTAATTATAACCTTTTGTAAGTGTTGCAAACCGTATTCAACAGGTTTTATAATTTCACGAATATACTCCTCGTTTCCAGTCTCTTTCCAATAGAAATATTCATCTACAAGGTCTTGCAAATAAATTGCTTCCTCCTCAAAAAATGGACCACTTTTAACCCTTCTCAATTCTTGCATATGTGCAGAAACACCTAAAGCTTCACCAAAATCATCAACTAATTTCCTTAGGTATGTTCCTGATTGACATCGCACCCAAAAGAGTACAGAATTTATTTCTTCATTTATTTCTATAAGTTTCAATTCATAAATTTTTCTTACTCTTAACTTTCTTGCTACAGAAGCCTTTAAAGGAGGTCTTTGATACATCTTTCCAATGAAATTATCGAAAAGTTCCAAAATTTCCTTTTCACCGATTTTTGACTCCTTCATATCTCGGTGTAATCTCATAATACAAACATATTCTTTAGGAGGAATATGCCAATAAGGTACACATTTTGTTGAGTTTCCGAGTGCTATAGGTAATGCACCGGTCACTTTTGGGTCAAGAGTACCACCATGTCCAGCTTTTGAAACTTTCAAAATATCCCTTACCCAGGCAGAAACTTCATGAGATGTTGGACCAGAAGGTTTGTTTATTATTACAATCCCTGTTTCCAATAAAGACTTTATATCCCTATTGTAAGGATTAGTTCCAAATTCATAATTTGTTTTTGATTCTTCTTTAATCAATAATTCTCGTTCCATACTCATAATTCACCAAAAATAATAACCAGTAATTTAAACTAATTGACTGATATAATTATATATCATACATATAGTAATTTAAAGTATATAAATTTATAAAATTAATTAATATTTTTTTAATAAAACTAAATACTCTCAAAATATAAAAAGAAATATAACAAAATTTATATAATTAGATAAACCATATCCTTATATAATATAGTTCATTATGTTCGAAAATAATTGAATTAACGGTGTTATTATGTCAACTGAAAAAGAAAAAATTAAGCAAACAATTATGGAATTATACGGTGAACTTGCGAGACTTACAAACCTACCAAAATCAATGGGCGAAGTTTATTCTGCAATATACTTGTCAGAAAAACCATTATGTATGGATGAAATTATAGATTTTTTAAAAATAAGCAAAGGTACTGCAAGTACTACAATACGAAAACTCGAAGAGTTAAAAGCCATAAAAAAAGTATGGGTAGAAGGGGACCGTAAAAATTATTATAAGATTAGTGGAAGTATCCCACTTTTAGATTCTATGTTCAAAAGAGATATGATAATTTCAGATGCTTGTGATACATTAAATAAAATCATGGATAATCCAATGGATGAAGAAACCAAAAAATATGCTGAAAAAAAGCTTCATGGCATACTTGTTATTAAAGAAATTTCTAAAAAAATTACGGAATCTCTCAAAATGTATGATAATGTAGATTATGAAGAAGTATATCGTAAACTACACCAAAATTCTTCAAAAGAAAAAAAATAAACGTCATATGGATAATACAATAATTATTGGCACGTATAATTATGATTCAAAAGAATATGACATAACAAATTATGATTTACAAATTATAGAGTAATAATTAATAAATTGTTGTTAATTTAACTTAAATTATCAATTATCAAGTTTGTGATAAGATGATTGAAGAAATGCTGAAAAAAATAGCTAGATTTTCCGAAAAAAGACCCTTACTAATAGTAGTTGTAATTCTAGTATTAACTATTATTATGGGTTCTATTGCATCAAATATTAGAATGGAAACGGCTTTTGAGAAAATGCTACCTCAAGATGATGAAGCAATTAAAACCTTGTACGAAGTGAGGGATAATTTTGGAGGGACGGATATTGTAACTGCAGCAGTTAAAATAATACCCTCAGAGAGTTCTGAAAAAGTCGAAGATATCAGAGACCCCAGAGTTTTAGAATTAGTAGATTTTTTAGAACGTGATATAAGCAATGTTGAATATGTTACATCGGTGAGTTCACCTACAGACGTATTTAAAGAAAACAATAACAATATAATACCTAATGATATCGATACAGTTCGATACATATATAATCAAATCCCTGAAGAATCCCAAAGTAAAATATTCAATAATGATTATACAATGACTACATTATATATAACCACAGATTCAGGTTCTGATTCTATTAAAAATACAGTATTGATTAATGAAATTGAAAATAGAGTCAATGAAGCTCCAGTACCTCCTGGAACAAAAGTTATACTCACAGGAACTCCATCATTGAGAGTTTTAGTATCGAGGCTTATGAACGAAAGTCAATTGATTACTACAGTAGTTGGTTTATTAGGCGTGTTCTTAGTACTTTTATTTTATTTCAGGAACTTTGTATCGTCATTCATGCCGTTAGCACCCGTGATATTAGCAGTTATATGGACTGCAGGTTCTATGACGCTATTGGATATACCATTAGACTTTGCAACGACTGCAATTGCTTCATTGCTGTTAGGTTTAGGTATCGATTATGGTATTCACCTTATGCATCGTTATCATGAAGAACGAAAAAAAGGAGAATCAATAGAAGAAGCTCTTGAAACTGCCGTTATAAATACAGGTACTGCAGTTTTGGCCACTACTGCCACCACAACGGTTGGTTTTGGTGCTTTAATCCTTGCTCCACTACCTACAATGCAAAATTTGGGTAAAAGTTGCTCCTTAGGTATAATTTATTGTATGTTAGCAGTTATAATATTATTACCTTCATTAATCGTATTAAACGATAAATACATAGAGCCATTCAATAAAAAACTCGTATTAAAGATAAAATCTTTAAAACAGGATTAATTGCTAAAATTAAGAAAAATAATATGTTATTAAAAATCAAATTGGTGAAATCATGAACAAAATTTTAAAAATGGTTTCAATTGTTGGATTATTACTATTAATTGTAAATTCTTGCTTTGGTTTAGCAATTGAAGAGCCTGAAACTACCCCGAAAATAATTCATCCTGGCGATGATGTAGATATTTGGTTTAAACTAAATAACAATGAAGTAATAGGCGATAATGAAAGAGTAGAAGATGTCTATGTAGAAATAACCCCGTCATACCCTTTTGAATTATTACAAGTTAATCCCTCAAAAGGTAAAATAACATATAACTACTTGGAAGATGGAGTTTCCAAAGATTTACACTTTAAATTTCATGTTGATGACGATGCACGTTCTAATGAATATAAAATGGATGTAAATGTAAAATATTATGTAGTAAGATACGAAAACGGGGAAGAAGAGTATAAATATTCGAGAAGTGTCTCAAGAAGTTTCTATATTACAATTTATGGAGATGCCAATTTTGAATTAAGCTCCGACGGAGATGTATTAATTCCATCTGAAACAACCCAAATACCCGTAATAATAGCAAATAAAGGTACTGGTGTGGCAAAACAGGTCAGTTTTTCGGTTGGAAATACAGAATCCGTAAATCCTGTAGATACAACTAAATTTTATATTGGTAGCATATCACCTTCAGAAAGTACTAAAACCTACATATCACTACATACTGATGAAAAAGCTACAGAAGGCTCTTATTCAGTACCTATAACCATAGATTGGATTGACCAGGAAGGATTAACAAAACAAGATACCATAAATTTAGGTATGATTGTTAAAGGAGATTTAATAATTGGATTATCGAATATAATTACAGAACCCAAAGAAATAAAGCCTAAAGATACTTATGTAAGGATAGATGCAAGTGTTTCAAATAATGGACATGGTGAAGCAAAAGATATAAACTTAGAACTAATTGCAAACTATCCATTTAGGGATAGTTGGAGCAGTTCTAATATTAAAAACATTGGAACATTGACTTCTGGTGAATCAAAGTCTATTACATTTTACATAGACGTAGATAAAGATGCAGAAGCTACACATTATGAAATACCTATTAATGTATCCTATTTAGACATATTCAATAAAAAACATTATGAAATTGAATATATCGATATCTATGTAAAACCTAAACCAATATTAGAATTAGAAACTGATGAAATAACTATTGAAAATAAAGATGGAAATCAAGTTTTATTAAAAATAAAGAACGTTGGCAATGAAAAAGCGGAAAATGTAAAAATTACAGCGGTTAAAAATACAGCACAGCCTTTTGACTATCCAACTAAAACAGACACAATCGGTACATTGAAAATTAATGATTCTGGCGAGGGTCTTTTAGTTATAGATGTTGATAACGGCGTTGAAAAACAGTACATTATCAATTTAGAAGTTAGAGCTGTTGGAGATTCCGATATGGGCGATGACAAAGTTTATATTTCCACAGTACCTTTAAAAGTTAATGTGATTGGAGGACATTCAGAACTCAAAATAATTGGTGTCGTAATTATAATAATAATTGCTTTAATCGCAGGATATGTTTTATTAAAAAAAAGGAAAATTAAAATTGAATAAATATGATTATTTAAGTACTTTCAAACCCTATTTTTATTTTCTTATTATTTTCTTATTATTTTCTTATTATTTTTAGTTTAAATTATAATATTGAACCAATTATATAACTTAAAAGCACCAAATTCATCGTTAATTTAATATTTTTTGATATTTTTTTAGCATCGATATCTTTTTTACCAAATTTAGATTTTAAGATTGGATATAATGCTAGTAAAAACAATATATCACAGATTATTATTGCAATTAAATAATAAATTCCAAATATGCCGATTAAATAAGGGATAGGACTTACTAAAATTGCCAAAATCAATAATAATGTGGCTAATTTTAAAGAAAAAGGTTTATTTTTAATAGGTAATGATATTACACCTTCTAATTCGTCTCCTTCGATATCTTCATAATCTTTAATAATTTCCCTTGACCAAATTGCTAACAGGGCACTTACGAATAAAATGCCAATATCATAAACATTATTAACCGCAATACCCCCAAATAAAAATACTGAACCTGTTAAATACCCCACTAAAACATTACCCACGATTTTATTCTTTTTATACCTTTTTGCATACAAATATAAGACTATTGCATTAAAAATTGCCAATAAAGTACAATATATGTTAAAAAATGACAAAAATACGCCCAATATTACGATAATGGTTGAAAATATTTTGGCAGATTTTAAACTAACTCTTCCCGATGGAATGGGTCGCTCAGGCTTATTTATTTTATCAATTTCTAAGTCGCAAATATCATTTATGGCATTCCCATAACCACAAATTAAAAAAACAACTAAAAATATCAATATTAATTCTTTTGAATAATTAAACTGAAAGTTAGAAGCTATTAAAGCACTTATTAATGCTCCAATCGATGCAGAAATACAGTTTTTAGTCCTTAATAATTCGAAATATGCTAAAATATTCATAAAAACACCAACAATCCATAATAACAATGACATAAAAATGTCAATAGTAGTATTAATAATTTCATAGGATACCTATTAAAAATTAACTTTAATTTTTATATATCATTATTATATCATATAATAAATACTATACTTATTAGTTAATTGACAATAAAAAAATATAATTTCTTCAAAATAATATAACGTGATATTGTGATAAAATTCGGAACTGCAGGAATTCCAATAGGTGCAACTACAACAGAAACTTCTTTCGAATACCTAAAAAAATTAGAGTTAGATGCTATGGAGTTAGAATTCGTTAGAAGTGTCCATTTGAAAGCTGAAAAAGCAAAATACTTAAGTAAATTAACAGGGGGTATTTCATTAAGTGCTCACGCCCCTTATTATGTGAACTTAAATGCTAAAGAAGACGAAAAAATCAATTCGAGCATTGCAAGAATTTTAAAAAGTTGTGAAATAATGGATATTTTCGCAAAAAATAGAATTATAAAAACAGCCTCTTCAAAAATCAGCGTGGTATACCATGCAGGATTTTACCTAAAACAAAAACCTGAAGAGGTTTATGAAAAAATTAAAAATAATACTCAAAGAATAATCAATTTAATGGATAAAATGAACTATGATGTAATTTTAAGACCTGAAACTACAGGAAAACTTACACAATTTGGTACTGTTGAAGAACTAACAAAATTGTCCAATGAATTAGGTAATGAATATATCTTGCCTTGTATTGATTTTTCACACGTTTATGCTCGTAGTTTAGGCAAAATAAATAATTATGAAGAGTTTTGCAAAATATTAGAATATTTAGATAATCAAATTGGAAAAAAATGTATAAAAAATATGCATATGCACGTTTCAGGTATTGAATTTGGAAAATCTGGAGAAAAAAAGCACTATCCTTTAGAAAACTCATGTTCTGAATTTAATTACAAAGACTTATTAAAAGCTTTAAAAGATTTTAAAGTATCAGGCACTATAATCTGTGAAAGTCCTTGTTTAGAAAAAGATGCGTTAATTTTAAAAAAATATTATAAAAGCTTATAAAATTTAAAAATAATTAATCGATTAATTGATTAGTTGATTAATCGATTAAATATTTATTATATTATTTGTTTAGTTATTTTTTATAGTTGATTCCATATTAGATGATTGTTTATACATTTTTAGTAGTTAATCTTCCTTAATAGGTTCAATTAAAACTCTTTTCAAAGAATTACCCGCAGGGCATTTTACTTTTGTGCATAAAACAGATACTATTTTATATTTTCCATTTTCAATTTGTGGTTTACAGTATTGATAATTTTCGCATAATACATTATCACAAGCCACATCCTTATGAGAAATTGTTAAACCCTCTAAAGCTTTCTTTGATTCGATATTGATATTCAATTCAGAGGGTACTACTTCGACAACCTTTACGCCCTCTGAATGAATGCTACACGGGTGCGTCGTAGCCCTAACTTCCGTTATTTTATACTTAACTCCTTTTTCTAAGTTGCCGTGGCACATTTTTTTAAATTTACAGGCATCACACTCGTCTACTGGACCCATATATACAAATTCATTACCTTTTATTGCTAATTTATTTCCTATTAATGTTATTTTGGTCATAATTTCACCGATAATAATAAACTTACTTTATTTTTAATTTTTAATTTTTTATATATTTAGTTGTTTTTGTTATTTGTTTTAATTTTTTTATATATCATAATTATCTAATATTTTATAATATTAAACATTATACTAATATATTGTAAATCATATATTAATTTTAATTTTGTTGACCTTATTATAATTATATAAAAATATAAAAATATAATATTTATTTGAAAAATATCATTCTCAAATAAATATCCTAAGAGATATTATGTTTATCAATAGTATTTTAAATAGATACTATTGATTTTAATCAAAATTAATTCAAAATAACAATTAATTTAAATCATTATTGCAATATACAACTTTATTATAAAAAATAATTATGCAAATTGGTTAATTAATCACAAGTAAGGTGTAAAAAATGTGTGGTATAATTGGATACATCGGTTCAGGGAATGCTTCAGAAATATTATTAGATGGGTTAAAAAGGTTAGAGTATAGGGGATACGATAGCTGTGGAATTGGTATCATAACTTCTAATGACATATTAGTTAAAAAAAATATAGGAAAAGTAAAAGAAGTATCGGAATACGAAAATTTTGAAGAATTCCCCTCCAATATTGGTTTAGGCCATAGTAGATGGGCTACGCACGGGGGAATTACAAAAGAAAACTCACATCCCCACACCGATTGCAATAATGAAATCTGTATCGTCCATAATGGAATAATTTCAAATTATAAAGAGTTAAAAAATAAATTAGTTAGTAAAGGGCATGTTTTTAAGTCAGAAACAGATACGGAAGTTATACCTCATTTAATAGAAGAAGAAATAAAAGAATTAAAAAATAAAAATAAAAATAATAATGAAAATAATAATAACAAATATTCCAAAGAAGACTATATCAATTGTATAAAAAAAGCATTTAAAAAAATTGAAGGTACATATGCAGTCGTTATAATCAATAAAAACTTTCCAAACACTTTGATTGGTATACGAAACGAAAGTCCTATGGTTGTTGGACTTGGAAAAGATGATTCAGAGTATTTTATAGGTAGTGATGTGTCTGCATTTTTGAAATATACTAATAAGGCTTTACCATTGGAAGATGGAGACTTAATAATTATCGATAAAAATGATAACAAAATTAATAATGAGAAAAGTAATTCATATAAATTTGAAGTATTTAATTTAAAAAATAATTGTGTAAAAACAAATATTTCAAAAAATATATTAACATTGGATTGGAATATTGAAAATGCGGAAAAAAAGGGTTATGAACATTTTATGCTAAAAGAAATAATGGAAGAGCCAGAAATTATTAAGAATTCCATAAAAATATCTCAGGAAGAAATTCAAAAACTTGCTGGAATGATAAATGATTGTGATAAAATATACGTCATAGCAATGGGTACATCATTACATGCTGGAATGATTGCAGAATATTGGTTCTCAAAACTTGGTAAACTCGTAATTCCCTGTGATTCATCAGAGTTTTTAATAAAAGGTATTATAGATGAGAAAACGCTAGTTGTAGGAATTACACAAAGTGGTGAAACATACGATACTATCAAAGCCATTAAATATGCAAAGAATAAAGGTGCTAAAACTGCATCATTAGTTAATGTTATAGGTAGTACCGCCACAAGAGAATCAGACGTTACTATTATGATTGGTTCGGGTTTAGAAATATCCGTATGTGCCACCAAAACCTTTATGTCCCAGTTAGTAATCCTTTATAGGTTGTTTATAGAATATGGTAAATTAATAAATAAAAATATGGAAGTATATGAAAAAGAATTGGAAAAAATTCCTAAATATATATCTAAAACTATTAAAAATAAAGAAAAAATAAAAGAGATTTCTGAAAATTTAACTGCTACAAATTATTTATTTATTTCAAAAGGGATTAATTTAGCAAATGCTTACGAAGGAGCGTTAAAATTCAAAGAAATTACATACTTACATGCCGAAGGTATGAGTAGTGGATTCTTAAAACACGGTACAATCTCTTTAATTGACAAAAATATGGACACTTTGGCACTAATTCCACCTTTAGAATCCCCATTATTAAGTTCTGTGTTGGCCAACGTGGAAGAAATAAAAGCTCGTGGTGGAAAAGTAATCGCAGTAGGTCCTAAAAACGTTGATTTAGAAGCAGTTGAATTAATCGAAGTTCCTAATCTAATAGAAGAAGTAAGTCCTTTTGTATATGCCCCAGCTTGTCAATTATTAGCATATTATAAAGCTTTAACTATGGGTAGAGACGTAGATAAACCTCGAGGTCTTGCAAAAAGCGTAACAGTTGAATAATTTATAAAATAAATATTATAATTATACTTTTTTAAGTTTTTATTTTTAATTTTAATTTTTTGTATAGTTATTAGCCAATTTACGATAATACTAAAAATATATAATTTTAAAAATTATATCCCTATTAAAAACATTAACCGTAAGCTTTATATACTTAATAATTTACTTTATTATTATATTTAATATGTATAAGGGAGTATGGTGTAGTCTGGTCTATCATCGGGGACTCCAAGTGCCTATACGGGCTTGGACCGAAACCCGATGCAGGAGATATCCCTGGACCTGGGTTCAAATCCCAGTACTCCCACTTTTTTTATAATAATATGTCTTAATAATGTTCTATTTTAGTAGATTAATATGATAACAAATAATTAATTATATATATTGCCATATGTCATAAATATATACAGAGTTATGTAAACTATCTACAATACATATATATAACATTGAAATAAATGTTATAATACATAATAAAGTTTTTAATAATCGAATACTATAAGGCATAGATAAATTACTCTTATGAACGGGTGATGAGCATGTTAATGAAAAAATTAAAATCAACAAAAGGGCAAATTTCCATGGAAGTAGGTATTTTAATTGCTGCAGCAGTTGCAGTAGCAGCAGTTGCAGGATATTTCTACTTAACAAATGTAAAGAGCGTATCATCAGATACTGCAACTACAGCAAACAACGTAATTGCTAACTTCACTGGTGAAGCTAACAATACCGTAAACTAAATAATTAGTTTAATAATATAAATTACATTTTTAATTTTTTTATTGTTATTTTTGTGAAATTATGAGAATTATTGGATTAACTGATTTACACAATCGTATTATAAATTTTTCGAAGATTTTAAAGTTAAAACCCGACTTAATATTAATTTCAGGAGATATAGTTAAAACCAACGACTATAGAATTTTAAACATTTTAAAAGAATTAAATAAAACAGTCCCCATTTTTACGGTTTGTGGTAATTGGGATTGTCAAGTTTCTTCAGATATAATGACCAGCTACGGGATAAATATTGATGGTCGACTGGTTAATTTCAAAGGCGTGAATATAATTGGTTTAGGCGGAAGTACCTATACACCATTTAATACACCCAATGAATATTCGGAAGAACAAATATATTCTAATTTTATAGATATTTTACAAAATAATATAAATAATTTGAATAATCCAAAATTTAACAATAATAATAGATTAGATAGTTTAAAAGAAGAATTAAAAGACAATTTTATATTACTTTCACATATGCCTCCAAAATATACAATGGCTGATTTAACAGAAATAGGTTATCTTGGTAGTTCAAGTATTCGTAAAATTATTGAAGAATACAATCCATTGTTATGTGCTTGTGGACATATTCACCAAAACAAAGTTATTGATAAAATAGGAAATACATTAATCGTTAACCCATCTTACAATGGCTTTTACATTTACGATACATTTTCAAAAGATTTAGAAGTGTATGATTTAGAATAACCATTATTTTTAAAAATATATTTTCAATTTAAGCTTTTTTTTAGATTAATATTTTTTAGATAATATTTTTTTAGATTAATAGGTATTTTAAATGAAATTAGTTTTAATAATGTTTACTTTTTTAATTTCGTTTTATCTAAATTAAATAATTATAAAAATTAGTAAATCATATATTACTATCGTAAAGTATTTAGTGGTGTTTCTATGGAATATTTATCAAATATGCAAAAAGCAACAAATGAAATATTGAATCACAAATATGACAATATAATCGTTTATACACATATTGATACAGACGGTCTTAATTCAAGGGCAGTGTTGGAAGAAACTTTATCAAGACAGGGTATTTTTCCAGAATACAGATTTTTAAGACAAATTGATTATGGGACTATTGGCGATATACCATTTGGAGATTACGATTTAGTGATATTTGCAGACTTAGGGAGTGGTCAAATCGATATGATAGATGCTCAAATAAAATCTATGAATATAAAACCTCCAAAAATAGTGATTTTTGACCACCACCTGTGTCAATTTAAGAAGATGCCTGAATATATTACTAATGTTAACCCTTCACAGGACGGGTTAAATGGTAGTATAGAACTTTGTGGGGCAGGTGTTTGCTATTTATTTGCAAGAGGACTAAGTTTAGATAATAGAGACTTATCAAAATATGCTTTGCTTGGTGCAATAGGGGACGTACAAAATTTAAATGGAAAATTGGAAGGATTAAATAGAAATGTAATTTTAAAAGATGCTCTCGATTTAAATTTAGTTTCAAAATCTCCCGATTTACAATTTTACGGAAAACATACAAGACCGCTATTTACTTCAATAAAATACTTTACAGATGTTAGAACAGATTTAACAGATAATGATTCTCGAATTATAAACTTTATAAATCACGTAAATAAAAAGTACGATTCGGAAATAACAAATACAAATTATATTTATCAATTAAGCGAGACTCAAAAAAGAGCCGTAGGTTCGGAATTCTTTAAAAAATGCGTAAGATATGTGCCAAAAGAATGGATACCTTACTTACCAAAAGTAATATTTGGGGAAAGCTATGAACTTTTAAATCATGAAACAGGTACGAGTTTCAGAAGCCTTGAAGAGTATTCTACTTGCATAAATGCTTGCTCTCGATACAGTGAATATGAAGTGCCTTTAGAAATATTAAAAGGTAATATGAGTTATGAATCAAAAATGCTCAAAATGTTAAGAAAACACAAACGAAATCTTGCTAAATCAATGGATACTATTAAAAATGACGTAGAAGTAGTCCAAAAAGATAAATTTCAGTATTTTGAGGTATCAAATAACGAAATACAGGGCAATATCGTAGGTATTATTGCAGGGATGTCTTATTCAATAGAAAAAGTTGATTGGAAAAAACCTATCTTTGCAATATCTGAACTCGATGAGGGCTATAAAATATCAGCAAGATGTCCAAAATTATTATCATTTGCTGAAGATATCAATTTAGCAAAAGCCATAAATTATGCCTCTGAAAAAGTTGGAGGTACGGGAGGGGGCCATAAGTTCGCTTGTGGTGCTTATATACCAGATAAAAAGGATTTTGTGAAGTACTTAGTTGAAAAAGTATAATAATTAAACAACGATTTATTTGATTAATATTGCAAAAATATATATGTATATATATTTAAAAATCCATTCTATTTTAATTAAAATATTTATTTAATAATTTAATTAATAATTTAATTAATCTTAATTTTAGTCGTAATTATAATTTTACAAGTTAAAAGGGATAATATGAAAAAAAGATTTGGTAGTGTATTAAATATATCCAGAAAAGTCTCGGAAACACGTAGTTCCTCAAGAAAATGGGAAAAAGAGGATAAAAAAAGAGATGAAGAGAAAAATAAAAAATCTCAAAATAAAAATGATAGTAAATCAAATAGTAATCGATTTGATTTAGATACATACATTAAAGATGAAAAAAAGGGCGAAAAATCTAAAAAAGAATTTAAAAAGAATAATACGAATAATAAGAATAATAAGAATAATCATAAAACCAACAAAGATAAAAGAAATACCAAAAATAAAGATAATAATACTACAATAGTAAATAAAAACATTGAATCAAGGGAATTGTTGCAAAAAAAATTGAATCTAAAAACTAATTTAGAAAATTGGTACCCTGAGTATTATTATAAACAAGATGCCAAATTTGCATCACCCCATGAACTAAAAATACTATCAGAACTTACAAACATTGATTTTAAAGATAATGTAGTGATATTAGAACGATTAAGTGGTATGGACTATAGAAAAAGAGTAATATATGGCAAAAAACAGCTTGGAATATTAGAGTATAATCTAAAAGAATTGAATTGGCAATTTGTACCCAATCCTGAATATTATATGTATCTCAATCACTATGATATAGAATTAAAACCAAGTAAAATGAGATTAAAAGGTAAATGGATAAAAGAAGAGTACCTTTTAGATGAAAAATCTAATTTAAAAACATATGGTAAAATTGTAAATTCTGAAGAAAACCCGAATAACCCATTATGTAATGATGTGGGCATAAAAATGGGCAATTTTATTGGTCATGGCGTTAAATCAGATAATCGTATAAAATTAAAGGATTTATCAAAAATATCAGAATTTGAAGAAGAAAAATTAAGTGAATATATTGAAAAACGTTCAAAATATGTTGAAATACTAAAAAATAATTCTTTAAAATTATTAAAGCACTTTATTGAAAAATATAAAAATAAAGGATATGTTATAAATGCCTCATTTAGCGGGGGTAAAGATAGCTCTGTATCCACATTGTTGGCTAAAGAAGTAATGCCCGATATTGAAGTAATTTCAATAGATACAGGCTTAGAATATCCTGAAACTATCGAATATATAAAAAAATTCTCAAAAGAATATGACTTAAATGTGGATATAATCGATGGAAATAACTTTTGGGAAGATATCTTAAGAAATGGGGTACCTACTAAAGATAATAGATGGTGTAATAGCTCTTGTAAATTAAATCCTTTAAAAAATTACCTAAAAAAGAAATATCCTGGTAAAAAAGTATTAACCATAGATGGTTCACGTCAATTTGAAAGTTTCACTCGTTCAAATTTAGATTATGAACGAAATAGTAGTTTTATAGACTTCCAAACTACTGCATTTCCGATTTTAGATTGGAATGCATTGGATATTTGGACCTATATTTACAAAAACAATGTAATTTATAATCCATTATACGATGAAGGATTTGAAAGAATTGGTTGTTATCTATGTCCTTCAGCATTAAATAGCGAATTTAACAGGGTTAAAGAACTTTATCCCGAATATTACAAACGTTGGAGTAAATACCTATCTAAAAGATATAGTAAAGATGAAATAGATAGGGGATTCTGGAGATGGGATAATTTACCACCTAAAATGAAAGAATTAAAAAAAGAAATGGATATTTAAATATCTAAATTATTTTTTATTTTTATTCATATTATTTTTATTTTATTTATTTGTTTATTTGTTTATTTGTTTATTTGTTTATTTATTATTTATATTATTTTTTATCATATTCATTTTAAACCGGTATTGTAGCATTTAATAAGCTATTTGTAACCATTTCTGTAACTACAGCAACTATTGAAGCTATCCAAACCATTGTACTGAAATGAAGCAATGAAACTTGATAATGTCCGCCATCCATTAATTTTATTAAATAGGATGAACATAATGAATAGATTATCAAAGTTCCATACATCATATATGAAATAAATCCAAAGTCAGATGGTGCTACAACGTGTACCATACTGAGCATTGTGTCAGGTATGTCTAAACTGGAGTATAATCCATTAACCATTGATGCTACACCATATGAAGCAAATAAAGTTAAAGCCATACCGCCGGATAAACCATACATAACCCCTGCAAACTGATTAACGTTCTGGTATTTAGAACGTCTTAATTGCAATATTTTACGGAAGTTTCTACCTATAATATGGGACGCTTGACCAGAATTACCGCCTAAATAGGTACATCGTTCATACATCTCTGAAAAGAGCTGTATCATATAACTACAAGTATCATGTCCAAAGTATTTCCAAGATTTTTGACCATCTATCCTAATAGATAGCCTCCTGTGTAATGCAACGAGGTCTTTGGTAAGTGGTCCAAAATCATTTGTACACAAATAGCCCAAGGATTCTAAGGTTCCACCACCTTTTGCACTTACTGAATCACCCAATGACCTTAAAAAGTCTGGAAAGTTATTTTCTTTACGAATAACTAACGATTCCTCACGTTGTGCAATATACCCGCCTATCATTAGTGGAGTCATTGCTATTGAGAATATTATTTCATAAGGTATACTCAATAATTGGGGTGCCTCATAGATGTATTTTCCCCAAAACAGTGCAAGTGATAAAACTAAAGTCAAAAACACTGAAATTATAAGCCATTTTTTTAATTTCCTATCAATTGCAGTTGGTTTTTCACCAGTGTGCCATAATCTATCATATGGCAATTTATTCTTAATACTGTATATTAGAATAACTTCTATTATCATAAATATGAAAATTGCAACGGTTACCATCGTTATAAAATCATAAGGCAATAAAAATGGTGCGATAATTGCAAACGTCACAAAGAAAGATACAGAGGTTATTGCACTCACATACATTTCTTTAAAGTTATCTAAGGAATATAAGGCTCTTTCATAGAAACCAGCATATTCTTCCATTACAATATCTTGCTCCCCTGCCAAAAATTCCTTTAATTCCTGACCGCTGTCTATAGAATATGCCATTCTATCTAAAAAATCACCAAATTGACTGCTTGGTGTCCTGTTTGCTAAAAATCTACAAGATTCTGCTAAAGACTGATTCCAACGTTTTACTAAAACATAAATTTTACGTGATTCTTCTGCAAGTTGTCCTAATTCTTCTTTTTCAACAGCCAATAATTCTAAAAGTGCCTTATTGTCTAAATCAGTGATAGATAATACCCCAAATTTAGTGATATAAACATGTAATCTTTCATTTATTTTCTGTTTTTGGGAATCTAATTCAATATAGGGATATCCTAAAGCCCCGCCCAAAAGAAGTAGGGGTAGTGCCAAAACCAAAAGTCTTGTAATTCCATCAAAGTATATGAAGCCCAAAACTACCATAAATAATGAAGCAACTACTGCAGGAAGTACAAATTTTAAGAAATAATCTTTTGGTTTTAATCCTACTCTTGGTAGTATATCTAAAATCATTTAACCACCTTATATTGGGAAAGGTAATCCCTCCAATCCATTTTCATAAAATTTCCAAATTATATCTAATACATCATGATAATCATAAATTTCTCTTGCAATCATTTCTTCAAGAATTCTAACCCTTAAATTTAATTCGTCATAAATTTCTCTTGGGTCTTCATAACCTGCAACAGTCGCAATTTTATCCTCTAAGATATAACTGTTATTTAAACCAGTGAAGTTATGGATATCTTTTTGAGGGTCCCATTCAAAAACACCCCTTGTAATAACCCCATCAACTTCTTTATAATATCCTTCAATCTCTTCGACAGATACTACTCTTCTTAAAAATTTACCCCGAGTATAAACTGCCAACTGGAATAATGCAATATTCAAGTTATCCATAAACGTTTGAGGTATGTTAATTGGGTCACCAGTAAGCCTTTGAATCATTTTCCTTACGTTTGCTGCGTGGAAAGTAGATAATACAGGGTGTCCTGTTTGCATAGCTTGGAAAGCTACTGCTCCCTCTACCGACCTGATTTCACCTACGATAATGTAATTAGGTCTGGACCTTAAAGCTGCCCTTAACAAATCAAATAAAGTAACCCTACTCTCTTCAGGCCCTCTTTCTCTGGTAAGTAATTGCTGCCATACTGGATTAGGTGGCTTAACCTCTGCAGTATCCTCACAAGAAAATACCTTAGATTTAGGCTTTATAAATGGCATTATTGCATTTAAAGTAGTAGTTTTACCAGAAGCTGTTTCTCCACATACAAATATGCTCATACCATATTCGAGACATAACCACAAATATGCTGCAATTTCCGGAGACATTGTACCCCAGCTGATAATTTGAGTAATACTTGTAGGTGTGTCGGAAAATTTCCTTATTGTAAATGAAGGACCTTTTAATGAAACATCGTTAGAGTATAGAATGTTAATCCTTGAACCGTCCGGCATTGAACCATCAACAATTGGGGTAGCATCAGACACCGGTCTACCCATCCTCTCACATAAATTTTTCAAATAACTGGACATATCCCCGTCATCTTCCCATACGATGTTTGTAGGCAACATATCAAAAGTTTTATGAACAAGTTGGGTATTCTTTGGACCTATAACGTGAATATCTTCGATTGTAGGGTCTCTTTTAATAGGCTCTAAATTTCCAATTCCTATTAAATCTCTCCTTAAAAGATAAACAAATTTATCCCTTTGAACTTTTGTAATAGGAATTGCACTTGAATTTGTTAATTTATCAACGAATCCAAATTTAGATTTTTTAGTGGCCTTATTTGCATTTTTATCAACTTTTGTTACAGTATCAAAAATGTCAATTAATACTTTTGAAAATTCATCATCACTTTCAGGAATTTCACTATAAGGAGCATATTCTAAAATTTTATCTAAAATTTCAAAATATTTCGCTCTTTCAGTTGCAGTATCTAATTTAGGCTCTATTGCAATATATCGAGTCCTTTGATTTGCAGAACCGTAAACATGTATGAATAAAGGGTCTCCAATTGGATAAATAACATTTGGATATTTTATTCCCTTTATATCACCTAATCCTCCAATATCAGTGATATAATCAGGAACTTTCATATATGTTTTCTTAAATCTTTCAACGTATTTCTTTAAATGGGGATTTTTCTTTTGTGCAGTGTTAAAATCATCAGCCATTATATCACCTACTCATTATGCCACTGAGGATATCTCTACTGCAATTCCAAGTCCTGGGTCAACTCTAAATACCATTACCTTTTGGAATGGTCCTGCAGCCATATTATATTTCACTATTTTGGCAGAATTTTTAAGATTGCCACCAAAAGCGTATGTTTCGGTCTTTATAACCATTGTAGCAGCGGTTCTTAACATTGTTACTACTTGATCGGAAAGTTCTTTGGGATTTATTGTATATATTATAATTTTATTCATTGATGCAATTCTCTTCAAAAATGACATTAAATCGCCCACCTGAACCTCACTTGCATCATTAGATATTAAGGTAGATAGGGAATCAAAAATAATAATATCTTTTTCATAAAAAGCTCTTGTAGTCATTGACTTCTTAATAAAATCATCTTTCTGAGTATTATCTGAAATCAACGGATAAACAGGAATATATAACAAATTACCATTTAGTAATCTCTTATTTATCATATATTTTAAAGAAGTCATTTGTTTAACAAACTCTGTGGTGGTCGATTGTGTGGAAATGTATGATAATGAATATGAATTTTGTAAAAAGCCATAGCTAAGCCTTTGTGAAAGTATTGACTTACCAGAAGATTCTTCACCTTCTATATGTATAATACTTCCGTATGGGATTCCTCCCCCAAAACGCTTATGGACATCGTCTCTTTCAAGCTCTATTTTAGCATATTTCATTAGGACCACCGATATGTGTAAATTTTAATAAAAACTAAATTCTATAAATTATTTTAATAAATATAAACAATTTGACAATATTTATTTTTTAAACCGAATAATTAATAATTAATAATTATAAAATTATACTACTAAAAATTGATTACCCGAATAGAATTAAAATGAATATTATTTAATCAGTTACCTATGATTAAATAATAAATCTATTGTAATCTTTTAAATTTAATTAAACTATTTCTCCAGTGAAAGTTCTTGCAATACCATCACTAATTACAACCTTAAACCTGTGGTATCCACTGGTATTATAGGTAATATGTAATTTTCCAACTTTGGAGCTACCCAATACTTTAACAGAGCTGTCGCCTTCAACATATGTGTTAGATATTTCTACAGGATTTCCATCAACTAACACGCTTATAACTTCTTTATCAAAAGTTATAGGAGATTTACCCGTATTTTTTAGATATATCATTGTAGTATCTGTTGTATTCTTGAGAACATATCCAGGATCGTTTATTATTTCAAAATCCTTAGTAAGTTGAGACGAAAGAGAATCACCTCTTTGTTCTAACCCCAATGAAATTTTATGAGTGCTCGTTGCAAGAATTCCAGATACTGCTGCTGTGATTATCAAAACACTAACAAATAAAATGATTTCTGAAAATACATTCGAAGCCATATAATCACCTTTGACAGCAGTCAAATAAAATAATTATTTTTATTTTTATTAGCCTAAATAGTGTAAATAATTATAAATTTTTATAATATTTTTAATTTTTACGCATATACAAATCTATTAATTTAATATATAATTGTTTGTATGACAACAATCTAACTATATTATATCTTTGTATATTACAATTTATAATAATATTTATTACCATATTCCGAAATTAAGGAAATTCTACAAGGTGTCGATCCATTGATTGTTATTTCAACCTTATTTAGTGGCGTTATATAACTTTGATTTGCAATATAGACTTTAGGCGTCCCATTGTACATAACAGTCCAATGTTCAGAATTTAATGTTTCTGTACCGTTGTTGGACAGTTTCAAAACTATATCATCACCTAATTTGGTTATATTAATCAATTCTAAATTTTCATTCATCTTACTCTGCAAATTTTCAGTATGATCAGAATAAGCATTTGTAAATTTAGAAGATACAACATCTACTGAACTGTAAAGATAAACAGAACAAATCAGTAGTGTTGTTAGTATCAAAACCGATCCTACAGTAGAACTAAATCCCATAGTATTGCTCTGCTCCTTTCTTGATTCTTCTAATTTCCCACTCTAATTTGTCTAAAGCTTCAGAAGATACTTTTTTACCATTTAATCTTTCGATAAATAATAAAGATACCAAGTGGTCAGCAATGGTCAATTTTCCTACTGATGTTTCAATGTCGTCGTCATCTAATCCAATTCCTTTTGAGAATTTTAATAATTTAGCGATAGCTTTATCTGAAACCCATCCTAAATTATAGTAGAATTCTAAAACATCTGGAACGTTTGAATGACCTACTCTTTCACATAAGTATTCTAACCATTTGAATACGAAGATTGATGAATATGAATCTTCAGGGATTGTTTCTAATTTTGCAGGTTTGTGGCTTTCAAGCAAGATTGACGATAATGTAGCAGTGTTCATATAATTCACTCCATTAATCCTATTATTGTTAATAATCATTTTTGGATATTTTTAATAATTATAATGTTTGTAATTCAGTTGCCCATTTTTTAATTCTTGTAATTTCTCTTTCCATTTCTTCAAGTTCATCTACTGAAATTGGTCTTCCAGCTAACTTTTCAATGTATAATAATGAAACCACGTGATCCTCAGGGGTCATTGATTTACTTGCTTTCCACTCCATATCTTCGTGGAAATATTTCATATTTTTGGATATTTTTAATAATTTATTCACTGATTTACCAGAAATCCATTTTAACGAATAATAGTAGTCTAAAACGTCTACTAAATTGTTAGTACCAACTCTACTAATTAAAAATTCTAACCATTTAAATATAAGCATTGTTGATAAGGTATCTTCTGGCAATTCTTGAAGTCTGGTATTTTCACTAATGTTGGCAATTTCTGACTCCATATTTCTTACCTCCACATAATCCATAGGAATTTTAACTTCATTTTCAAGACCGGCAGATTTATTTAACTCTTTTTTATCTTCTGGTAAGGATTCGACTTTTGCTGAATTATCAATTACTACATCATTATTGTATTCTTTTGAATCGATTTCTTGAATTTTAGGATTTTCAATCAATTCAATTTCAGGAATTAATTCTTCTTCAGTAATTGGAATACTATCATCAGTGTCAATTTCAGAAAGTTCTATTTCATCGATTTCTTCAATTTTCTGAATCTCTTCTAAAGATTTTGGGCTTTCTAAGATTTCAGGAGATTCATTAGTTAAATCCAATTCATCCAAATTATCAATTTCTTTTTTAATATCATCCGAAACCTTTGTTGCAGATGAAACTGTAGCTACTTTCATCAATGCGTCTAATTTATGACTTAAATCATTGATTTTATTAGTTAATTCGGCAGCTTTTTTATCTTCTGGTCTCTTACCAAAATAAAGGTCTGAAACTCTATTTACTATTTTGTTTAACTGATTTCGGGTCAGATTTCTATTTTTTAAATTATTTTTCAATAATTCTACAATAAATGATGGAATCTTATGTCTTAATTCATCGAGATAGTCTTCCATCTCACTTTCTGTCATGTACTCTTCTTCAAGAGAAGCGTAATCCATATCTACTTTACCAATCATCGGAATCCTCTCCTAATATCGCTTTGGAGAATTCTTCTTCTGCGAGTATTTCATTAATTACTCCATCTAAGTCAATATCATGTTGTTGTAAGTATACATTTGCAAGAATTACTACATCATTTTGTAACTCTTCAACTCTTTTCTTAAGATTCGTAGATTCATGTTCAATTTTTTCCACTTTTTCCATACTAGTTGCAGTAACTTTGGAAATTCCAATAAATGGATTTATTTGATTTGAAACCACTTCATAGAGAGCCATCATGTCTTGAAAATTCTCGTTTATGTTATGAATGTCACTTCTAAGATTTTCATTTTCTTTTCTTAGATTAGTAACCATCATTTCAATCTTCGGAAACTTGGATTCAAGTTCACCCATTTTGGCAAGAAGTTCTTCATTTGCAGCTACTAAATCATTATTTGATTCGGCTGTGGTTTCCTCATCTAGTACGAAGCTGAATTCGTCTTCAGAATCATCTTCAAGAGGTGTAGTATCATTCTTCTTGCCCAATTTGATCTTCTGTTTTATATCATCGATTATTTCAGAGATATTGGGCATACTATCACCGTTATTGGAGCGCTATAACGTTATTGTTGTATACAGGCGGTGTTGTAAAGTCTATTATACCAGAAGCACCAAATTCAGGAATTACTTCCCCTTGGATTCTTATTCTGTTACCAATATCGTCCCCAACAATTTCACCAATGTTGATAGCCAATAACACTTTGTCTCCATAATTAACTGTTGGATGGTCTCCAGAAACTGATTTATCCATATCTTGGAGTACAATGATACCAAATTTCTTTTCACCATTACCACTACCATATGCATCGTCAAATGGCCATGCACCTTCGTCGTAATTACCATTTTTTTCAAAGATATTATTTGTACCAGTTGCATTTTCCAATCTTGCATTAGAACTATCATTTTCATACAATAATGAGATTTTATTTTCTTTTGTAGAGAATGTAACAACAGTAGTTGATAAATCGATTTCATCTCCAATATTTGGAGAAACCATTATGGCTATTTTATCCATATTATATTTGTCAACGGCATGACCGGAAACTTTCATTACCTGTAAGCCACTTGCAACTTGTTGTGTACTTTCCTGACCAACTACTGCAGCTTTATGTTGTAATTTACCTGCTGTATTTATAATAACCGAAGCAGCTACGGCAGCTACTAAAACGAGTGCGATAAAAATTATCAAAGTACCAATACCCACCGCACCTTTTTTATTATTCATAAAACTTTTTAACATGTGCCATCCACCTCAATATAAAAAATAAATTAAGATATACTTAATTTATCTATTGTAATTGAACTACTTTGGCATCATCTAAGTAAGTAGCAGGTGTTGTGAATGATATAACTCCTGGTGCACCGAATTCTGGTTGTACAGTTCCTGAGATTGCAGTTCTTGCAGTTGCTGTGAATGATGTTGTGTTAACTGTGATAGCTACAATGTCACCTTTGTTGATAACTGGGGTAGCAGCAGCACATGAACCATCAGCATCTTGAATAACTGCAACACCGAATTTTGTTGCAGATAATGTTTTCCAACCTACTGTAGCATCGGCAAACATATCTCCACCATCTGTTAAGTCTTTGTGGAATGTTGAATCGTATTTGTAAACTCTTTTATTTGCACCATCTGAAAGCATTACTACAGCTTGACTTAAATCAATTGCTGAGCTTCCTGCGTTAGGTGATATGTAAATTGCTGTTTTGTTTATATTAGCACCATTGTGCATTCCCATAACTTGTGCAATTTGTAAACCGCTTGCAACTTGTTCAGTACTTTCTTTTCCTGTTGTTGAAGCTTTTTGTTGTAAAAAGCCACTTGTGTTAATTAAAACACTTGCAGCTACTGCTGCAACTAATACCATTGCTATGAATACGATTAAGGTACCTATACCTGAAGCACCTTTTTTGTTATTCATAAATTCTGTTATTTTCATAAATATAACCTCTCAAATTTTTTAAAATGAGGTAAATTTTGATAATCCTAATATTAGTAATTAAATATTAAAATACACAATTTAATTTAATTATTGTAATTGTACAATTTTTGAACCAGTTAAGTATGTAGCAGGTGTTGTGAATGAGATAACTCCTGGTGCACCGAATTCTGGTTGTACAGTTCCTGAGATTGCAGTTCTTGGTGTTGTAGCAAATGTAGTCGTATTAATTGCAATAGCTACAATGTCACCTTTGTTGATAACTGGGGTAGCAGCAGCTACTGAATCATCAGCATCTTGAATTACAATTAAACCAACGGTAGTACCGTTTAATTTTGACCAGTCTGCTATTGAACTAAATGCATCAGCTACACCAGCTGAAGCATCCACAAATCTTCCATTTGCAGCTGCTCCTGTAGCATTATATTTGTAAACAACTTTTTTATCGCCATTTGCAAGCATTACCACCATTTGACTTAAGTCAATTGCTGAGCTTCCTGCGTTAGGTGATATATAGATTAAAGTTTGGTTAATATTTGCAGTATTATGTTTACCAAGTATTTGGGTAATTTGTAAACCGCTTGCAACTTGTTCAGTACTTTCTTTTCCTGTTGTTGAAGCTTTTTGTTGTAAAAAGCCACTTGTGTTAATTAAAACACTTGCAGCTACTGCTGCAACTAATACCATTGCTATGAATACTATCAAGGTACCTATACCTGAAGCACCTTTTTTGTTATTCATAAATTCTGTTATTTTCATAAATATAACCTCTCGGTTTTTTTTGAGGTTGTTACTTATTAATTATTTAAATATTTCAAAAAATTCGATAATAAAAATTAATATCGATAATTTAGCATTTTATACTAAATTATTGTAATTCTACAACTTTTGTTGTGAATGTAGCAGGTGTTGTGAATTCTAAGATACCTGGTGCACCGAATTCTGGTTGTAATTTACCTGAAACTGATGCTCTATTAGGGATACCTGTTGTTGTTGAGAATATTGCACCTGTGTTGATTGCGATAGCTACTAAATCACCTTTGTTGATAACCTGGTTTTTAGCTACTGAGCCATCGAAGTCTTGTAATGATACAACTTGGAATTTTGTTGCTGTTGTATTTGTTAATAATGTAGCGCTTAATACGTCAGGTGTTCCTGATGTACCATCGATTGCACTTGTATTTGCTTTTAATACAGCACTTACGCCGTTGTATGTAATGAATAATTTAGCTTGGCTTAAATCAATTGCTGAGCTTCCTGCGTTAGGGGTGATGTATGCTACTAAGTGAGTAATGTTTTCACTTGTTGTGCTGTTAACACCGGTTACGCCGGTTACTTGTAAACCGCTTGCAACTTGTTCAGTACTTTCTTTTCCTGTTGTTGAAGCTTTTTGTTGTAAAAATCCACTTGTGTTAATTAAAACACTTGCAGCTACTGCTGCAACTAATACCATTGCTATGAATACTATCAAGGTACCTATACCTGAAGCACCTTTTTTATTAGTTAAAAAGTCTTTTATGTTCATACTATACCTCCGAGGTATTTTAGTAAGTCTACTTATGCATAGTTGTATATTTACCCCTGGGGGATGTTCCCGAATAAATATGTTGTTTTTTGTTATTATATACTTTTTTTGCACTTCTTTAAGCATATGGTTTTGTATATGGCTATGTATATGATATTGTAGATACTTATGTAGTTTTTTATGTAGCCATTTATGTAGGTAAACTTGTATATAAAAACTAAAAATAAACACGAAATAGAACCCAATTTACAGATAAAACACAAATTAACAAGATTAAAATTACCAATTATTGAAAAAAACTATTATTAGTAATTACATTGACAATTAAAGGTTAGAACTATTGTTTTAGAATATCTCATTTTTGAAATATTAATTATTTAGATATTCAAATACTACAATATTTCAAAAAAAAAACAAATTTTTTGGACAAGGTACAAAATCCCAAATTAAAAAAATTACTAATTATAATATAATATTTTAAAAAATATCTAACAATAGTATTGCATAGGATACATACCAAATTACATAATATATCAAAATACGTCATAAAAATTAAATAATAAACATAATAAACAAAACAACATAATTTAATAATAAATCATTAAAAATATAAGGTAAAAAATTAAAAATATGTAATATATTTTTTAGTGTAGTATTATCACATCTTCTGTTTTACCATAAGCATTTGGCAATATATATGTAAATTGTGTTTTAAATCCTACTTCAGATTGTAAATAACCATTTAATCTTGTTTTAGGAGCTAAAGTTAAACTTGTGCAATTTACAGTTAGGACTGCCATATCACCTTTTCCAAGAACTGGTGAATTAGCAGTACATGAACCATCGTCATCTTGAACATTAATAATTCCAAAGTTATAATTTGGTAATGTTGTTGAGTTATACCAAGCTTTAGAACCTGTTGCATCAAATATTTGTGCATTTGTAGCTTCAAAGTATTCTACATTATAAGAAACTATTGATGTAGCATGTCCATCAGACAATAATATTTTGGTATTCCTTAAATCTACTGGTTTACTACCTGCAGATGGGGTAATATATATAGCAAGCTTATCAATTTTGTTTCCATTTAGCTTACCACATGTTTGAATAATCTTTAGACCAGTTGAAACTTGTTCAGTACTTTCTTTTCCTGTTGTTGAAGCTTTTTGTTGTAAAAATCCGCTTGTGTTAATTAAAACACTTGCAGCTACTGCTGCAACTAATACCATTGCTATGAATATTATCAAAGTGCCTACACCAGTCGCACCTTTTTTGTTTTTCATGAATTGATTTAATTTCATGATTTCCCTCCGCCAAACTAATACTATAATTAATACATTTTATAGCATTATTAATCGTAAATATCGTGATTATTAGAGTATATAAGGGACAGTATGAACTATAATATGTAAATTAACAATAAAATATGAAATATACAAAGGTAAACACTTTTAGCAGCCATAAATGACCAACAAAAAGGTAATTCTATTAAATGTACCAAGTGTTAATTACTAAAAATATTAACAAGTACAAATCTGAATATTATAGAATAGCTTTTTTTTAATAATATACTTTTTTTGTAGTTTATTAAGCACTTGATTAAGTATTTAATTAAGTACTTAAATAAGCAGGTAATTATGTAGGTAATCTATAAAAATAACCTACATAAGCATATGCAAAAAAACTATATTATATAAGATAACCAAGATTTACGTGTAAGCGTGATAGTATGATGAATGGATATAAAAATGATGATAAGTATTTTGATATGAAAGTTAACTTAAATCTGAATAATATTGAAGAATTCAAAAATTTCAGAGAGATATTATTTTCAGGAAAATTCTGTATCGAAAATCCGAAAATAATTAACAAAGTATTGCCAGAATACAAAAAATCATTGCAAAAAGATTTCAAATTTAAATGGGCCACATTAAAAGCTATGTCTATAATAGTTACTGCATACCCCGAACATTTGAAGACGTTAATGCCCATAACAGTTGAAATGTTAAAGGATTCTGATTGGAGAACTCGTAAAAATTCTCTGGAATTCTTGGGTGATGCAGGATTAGTATGTTATGAGCTTGTTAATGAGTACATGGACCATATAATAGCAATGTTAGATGATGAAAACCCTAATGTTGTATGTTCGTCAGCTTACACAATTTCAAAAATATCATTGAACCCAAAATGTAATAATACGAAAAAACTTATAAACTTACTAAATACTAAAATAAAATCTAAATTATTGTTGATTGAAATATTAAAAAATATGAGTAATATAAATCCCGAAATACTCAAAGATAGTTCAAATAATCTTTTTGGATATTTGGACGATGAAAATCCCGAAATAGTAATAAAAACCCTTGAAATAATACATAATATTAAACCCGAAAATATTTCATATGATAATGCCGAAAAAATAATTTCAAAAACAGATTCAAAAAATAAGGATATTAAAACTTCTGCCTTAAACGCATTAGTTGAAATATCTAAAGTAGAATCTGAAAAATTTCGGAATATAATGCCCAAAATTATCGAATTTGTAAAATATGAAGAAAGGGATATAAAAATCCCATCAATATATATATTAAATAACTTATGTCATCTAAACCCGAGTATAGTAAACGAATTAGATTTAAACTATTACATAATTACAGAAGATTACGACTTAAAATACTCTGTAATGAATTTATTACAAACATTGTCTAACTTAGAGTCAAAAACAGCTCAAAAATACAAAAAAATTATCGAAAAGACCGTTGAAGACGATAATAGTTCTATAATTACGAAATCGATTGCCATTATGGGAAATTTCGGAAAATTCGATAAATATTGTAAAGATAAATATATTCCAATATTAAAGTCTAAATTTTTAGATTTAAAATATAGGAAAGAATCTACATTATCGTTAATTAAATTAGGTTATGTAGATAATAAAATCGTAGAATTAATATTTAATTGTATTAAAAATATTAATTTAGAAATAAAATTCTTAAAGTGTGTATTTGAACAATATCCTTATGAATTATTGGATGATTTGAAGAAACATACTATTAAAATAAAAGATAGTTTACACTTAAAATTAAAAAATACAAAAAATAAATTAATTAACTCTACTGAATATAATGAGAAAATTATTACAGCCCAAAATATTCAGAATTCTGAAATTGAAACATTGAACAATTTTGAAGAATTGATATCAATAGCAGATTACAGAATAAATGAATATCAGAATACGAATACAAATAATACAAATGTAAAACTTGGTCAGAGTCTGAAAATTCCTGACGACGAATGTGTTGTGCTCGCACTTAAATCTGAATGTATGGAAGTTGAGCTTGAAGATGGTAAGCAGGTTTATATTGTCCCAAAAGATAAATCAATGCATACAATATTATCTAATGAATTATTGGAATTTGTTGACAATAATCAAGATAATGAATTTGATTTATACAAAATATCTCATGAAATAATGATACAATCATTAATTGAGACTGCTTTAAAAGATAAAAATATATAAAGAGTATTACTAAATAATATAAGACTAAAACTAAAAAACTAAATAAATATATTAAAATTAAATAAAAATATTGTTTTACAACTTATTTTTATTATAATACATTATTAACCTTCTATTTTAACAATAACTACAGGACTATGCTCCATATCGCTTAAAACTTTCTCAGTAATCGTATAGGTATTATATTTTTTCATTAAATCGTGTATCGATTTTGTATAGGGTACCTGCGAAGTGTCTGCAAGATTTGCAATATATAATAATAATTCCATTGAGTATTTTTTATAAACGTTATTTCCGGTTATGGCTAAAGGCGTAGCTCCATATAATCCACCCATATTTAACAGATTTCCTATTTTACCTAATATATAACCAAAAACTCCTATTTTAGCGATTATACCATCTATCGCATAAGGTAAAGCCGTAATATACCACTTATAAAACTTATAGGTTGCATCAGTGTCAATTAACATAACAGTTAAATCCACGTCGAACTCTTTTTTTATTGCGTTATATAACTTATCCATAGTTTCTTTTGGCTTTGAAGGCAATAATGACGCATAAGTTCCAGGTACATTTGTTAAATCGATTCCACCTTCAGAAGCAGGTTTTAAAGCATATATAAAACCCACATTATCGATTACCACTTGTTTATGTTTCAAAGTCTCTGGTTTTGGCATTTTTCTAAGATTTAATACCCTATCACTTCTTGTTTTTAACAAAGGTCCTAATATATAGCCCCAAATATATTTACTCCAATAATAACAAAAATAAGCACTCAATTTTGGTTTAGACTTATTTTCATCTACAAAATTACCCTGACTTGTAGAAACAAACTTTTCACTAACAACTAAAATATCTCCGTCATTTAATGAAATAGTACCTGCATTTAATTCCCTTCTTAACGAATGCAATGTTTCAAATATGAAATCATCACCACTGTATAAATAATTAGTTTTAATGGGTTTAGCGGTTATTTTATTTTTTAATTCATCAGAAATTTCATAATTAATTTTATAATTTACTTTTGCCATAATCTCATCAATAATTCAATTTTTTAACAAATAATATCGTATAATCTATTTAGTCATAATTTAAAATATAGTTGTAATAAATATTTAAAAGTGCTTAATATAATAACTATAATATAATACAAAGATACAATTGAATAATATAACTATTATATAATTAATATTTGTTAAAGATATTAAATTTAAAAGGGTGTAATTTTGTATTTAACGAATGAAGAAGAAAAAATATACAATGGCGAATATGGGGAAACTCTGGAAATGTGTATGAACCTAATTGTATCTCTCGGAGATATATACGGTGCTGAAAAATTAATCGATGTCACATCAGCACAGGTTTCTGGTGTTTCCTACAAAACTATTGGCGAAAAAGGTTTGGAATTCTTAAGGGATATGTCCGATAGTGGTTTAAAAGTTTCAGTACCTACAACATTAAATCCTGCAGGTATGGATTTAATAGAATATGAAGCACTTAAATTTCCGGCAGATTTTGCAAAAAAACAGCTTGAAATAATTGATTATTTTGAAAAACTTGGAATTGAATTGGGTTGTACCTGCACACCATACTTATCCGGAAATGTACCACGATTTAGAGACCATATTTCCTGGGCAGAATCATCTGCCGTATGCTACTCAAACTCAGTTCTTGGAGCATACACTAACCGAGAAGGAGGTCCTTCTGCTTTAGCGAGTGCTATTTTAGGTAAAACCTCATATTATGGATATCATTTGGATGAAAATAGGATACCTAATTTTAAAATTAATTTAGACTTGGATTTTGAAAAAATTGGTTTAAAATGCAATAATAAAATTAATAATATGGCATCATATGGTTTAATCGGTAGATATGTAGGAAGAATTGTAAAAAATGGTATACCATACTTTAATTTTACAAATGAAAATAATAATAATTCATTAAACCTTAAAAGCGAATGTTTAAAAGGACTTGGTGCTGCTTTAGCTGCGAGTGGAGGCATTGCTTTGTATCATTTTAAAGGAATTACGCCAGAAGCAATTTGTACATATGACAATGACGTCATAAACGGTAATTTAAAATTTGACGATGAAATTACAATTACAAATGATATGATTGAAGAAGAACTTTCAAAATTTGATAATGAACAGAAGATAGATTTAATATGTATAGGTTGTCCACATAGTGGAATAAGCGAAATAAAAACTGTTGTAGACATACTTCTCGAAGAAAAAAAATCACTCAAAACAGACTTATGGATTTGTACCTCCATATATACCAAAGCAATAGCTGATAGAATGGGATATACAAAAATTATTGAAGACGCTGGCGGTAAAATAGTTGTAGATACTTGTATGGTTGTTGCACCAATTGAAAAAATGGGTTATAAGTACGTAGCTACAAATTCAGGGAAAGCTGCTACATATTTACCAAATTTCTGCAATAGTGAAGTAATATATGGCTCTATTGAAGAATTAATTAGAAAAGGTTTGAATCAGTAAACCTTAAAAACATTTCTTAACATTACAAATTAAACTTAAACCCATATTTAAATTTAAAAAATTATATCTATAATCTTTTTATATGAAATTTTTATACATATTATTTGGTATAAATATGTTGAATTAAATACAAGTTTATTTTAATTAATTTAGGTTATTTTTAATTATAATATATTACATCCATATTAAAAAATAAAATAATCTAAAAGAATTATGCAAATAATATAGAGTATGTGCAAGGTGTTTTTATGAATAAATTAACAATAATTGGTGCAGGTTCTGGAGACAAAGAATTAATAACTGTCAAAGGAGCTAAAGCAATTGAAAATGCGGATATTATTATATATGCAGGTTCGTTGGTTAATCCTGAAGTTTTAACCTACAATACGAAAGGAGCTCAAATATATAATAGTGCTTCTATGAATTTAGAAGAAGTTTTGGAAGTAATTGTAAAAGGAATTAAAGAAGATAAAAATGTAGTTAGGGTTCATACTGGAGACCCTTCATTATATGGTGCAATAAAAGAGCAGATTGATGAATTAAAAAAACAAAATATTGATGTGAATATAATACCTGGCGTAACTTCGCTATTTGCAGCTGCAGCTACCTTAAAATCTGAATTAACTTTGCCAGACGTTTCACAAACTGTTATTATTACTCGTCCAGTCGGTAGAACACCAAAACCAAGTTCTGAAAGCTTAAAATCATTAGCTAAACATCAAGCAACTATGGCAATATATTTAGGTACTGGAATGATTGAAAAAGTTTGTAATGAATTAATAGAAGGTGGATACCCTAAAGATACAGCCGTAGGAGTTGTATACCATGCTTCTTGGGAAGACGAGAAAAAAATCATTGGTAATCTTGAAAATATAGCTCAAAAAGTTAAAGACGAGGGAATTACAAAAACAGCTTTAATAATTGTTGGCGACGTAATAAACCCAAAATATTACGATTACTCAAAATTATACGACAAAAAATTTGAACACGAATATAGAAAAGCTAAAACTGATTAAATTAATTATTTTAATTATTTTAATCATATAATTATTTTAAAAAGTATAAAATAGTTTAATAAATTTATTTTGATTGCTCTGTTAATTTTTCATAGAGTATTTTTAAATCTGTTTTTATGGATAAATCAGTGTCTGTATTTAACAATTTTGATACATTTTTAGTTAATTCATCTACATTACTTGCATTATTTATTAATTCAGAAATATAGTCCATATTTTGAATATAAGGCATTATATATAATTTTATATCTTCTTTTTGTTCGTCCGATATCATATTATCACCAATAAATTGTATATAAATAATATATTGCCTTTACATATTAATAATATTATTAAATTGTCTCACTTATTTTTCTAATTATTTTCTAATTATTTTTTAACCATTATTTTAAGCATATTTTCAAATCTATTTAATATAATATGTATCCATAATTATATATAAAAATTATATTATATATTTTAAAAATTAAATAAAACCGATAACCGATAATAATTTGGTGATTTTATGAACCATTTAATATCTACAAGGGATGTAAGCAAAGCTGAAATAAGCAATATTTTAAAAACTGCTGAAGAAATGGAAAAATTGCTTGAAGAAAAAAAACCTTGCGAATTTATGAAAGGTAAGCTTTTAGCCACATTATTTTATGAACCATCTACAAGAACCAGATTATCCTTTGAAACAGCTGTGAAAAGACTCGGCGGTAATGTAATTGGTTTTACAGATGCCAAAAGTACTTCGGTCACAAAAGGAGAAACTTTAAGAGATACTATTTCAGTAATTGGAGGATATGCGGATTTAATAGTTATAAGACATCCTTATGAAGGAGCCTCAAGACTTGCAAGTGAATGTTCCAAAATTCCGGTAATAAATGCGGGAGATGGTTCAAATCAACACCCTACTCAGACTCTTTTAGATTTATATACGATAAAACGAGAAATTGGCAAAATAGATAAATTAAATATTGCTTTTGTTGGGGATTTAAAATACGGTAGAACCGTTCATTCATTATGTCAAGCTTTATCACTATTTGACGATGTAAATATTAGATTAATATCTCCAAAAGAATTAAAAATGCCTCAAGAGATAATTGAAGACATAAAATCTAAGGTAAATTTAGAAGAAATGGAAGAGATGGATTTAGAAGAAATTGATTGCATATACATGACAAGAATTCAAAAAGAAAGATTTCCTGACCCTAACGAATATCACAAAGTTAAGGGAATATATAAATTAACCAAATCACAAGTTGAAAATAAAAAAGTTATTGTAATGCACCCATTACCTCGTGTTGATGAAATAGAACAAGATATGGATTTATTAGAACAGTCTGTATACTTTAAACAATCATTTTATGGAATACCTGTCAGAATGGCGATATTAAAATTGTTATATGAATCAAATAATCAATAAATTAATCAATAACATATATTATCATAGATAATTTTTTATACCATAATGTATTAACATTGTATAGATACTCGCATGCTCTCTCATTATTATCGGAAGTATTGTAATTATTTAAAATGTTAAATGGTTGATTTATTACAGGGATAATTAAAGTAATAAATAACTTAAAAACGAACAAAATAATTAAAATTTAAAAAAATCAAAAATAATATAAAAATGAATTAAAAATAATATAAAATAAGGTGTAATTATGGCAGTATGGCAAGGAAGAAGCGGTAGAAAATCTACTGGTGCAAAATTAAGAAGAATCGTTAAAAAACATAAAAGAGAAATGGGTAATTCACCTGTAGAAACCCACTTAACCGATTCAGTTAAAATTAAAATATTAAGAGGAAGAGGCGGAAGCAAAAAAGTTAAATTAGAAAGAACAAACTACGCTAACGTTTTCAACCAAGAAACAAAAACCTGTAAAAAAGTTACAATTACAAACGTAATTGACAACGTAGCAAACAAACACTACATCAGAAGAAATGTTGTTACAAAAGGAGCTATCGTTGAAACCGAAATGGGTAAAGCAAAAGTTACATCAAGACCTGGTCAAGATGGTATTGTAAACGCTATTTTAATTAAAGAATAATTAAAACTATTAAATTATTCAAAAACTTTTTTTCTTTTTAATATTCAATTTAGTATTTCAATTATATTTAGCATATTTTTAAAAATTTATAATTAAAAGGGTATAATTAAAATGGTATAATTAATATAATATATCATAATATATGGGGTTAATCTCTTAATTTACTTCTTTTAATCATATAAAATTTATTTCCTTTACAATCACAAGACAAATCTTCTATTCTTTTAATTTTACCCCCTACTTCATAGATTTTCCCACATTTTTGACATTTATAATATCTTAACACAGGTTTTACTTGTCCAGTGTATATTTTATCACTTTTTTCTTCCAATTTTACAAGATTTTTGCCTACGAGCCTTGCTAAAAATGTTGTATTGCCAATAATTTCAGTACCTTCGTAAAAATTGAAACCAGGCAACATTTCGGCAATTAAAAAATTCATAGAGAGTATATTTTTTTGTAGTTGAATATGTTCATCAATAGGTTTATGAGATACTGCCAAATATAGAACCCCTTCGGAACCTAATGCTTCAATACCCCTATTCATAAATAATTTTACGCCTTCTAACGTATAAGGAGGGTCTGTAAACACTACATCAAATTTATCAGTCAAATTTTTAGGTAAACTATTTCTAAAATCCTGTTTTACTGTTTTAATATGAAGTTTATTTTGCTTTGAAAAATATTTTATCATATCCAAAAGTCTCTCATCGATATCTGCGACTACTACTTCTTTGCATAAACCACTCATAGCTACAGGAATTGATGTTAAATCATCGTCACCAACAAATAAAACTCTTTTACCTTCCAAATCGCCCCTATCTGCCATAATTGTTGCCCTATATGTAGCTGTTTCGGGTGTTGCGAATGATTGGTCAATTAACGTATTTACAGCAGGTCTTTGCTTAGCTATTTCTTTGTGTCTTTTATATATCTTCTCAAATTTTTCATCAAAGACTATTGTCTTACCCTTACAAAGCGGGCATTTTAAATCGTTTTTTAAAGACAAACCCAAGTTTTTTTCCACAAAAGTTAAACCTTCTTTTGTATATATTGCCCCACGGTCATCTCTTTTTAAAACTTTATCTCCTTCTAACATAGTCCTAACTTTTGAAACGATAGGAAGTGGTAATTTAGTATATTGACCAATTTTTTTAGTAGAAATTGGTTGATTACGGTATATACATCTTAATATATCGTAAATCGCCAATTCACCCTCTGCTATTTTTGTTTTTTGAACAATTCTTCTTATCAATATTTTAAATTCCTTATTAGATGCTGAATCATCAACATTTTCTTTCATATTTTTTTTAGCTTTTTGAGTATTCCTTTTACCCATTTTTCCTATTACATTCAAAATTTCACTCCGAATAATCATAAAATTATGCAATATATAAATATAAAATAAATTATAATCAATATTATGTTTTAAAGTATTAAGTATTTAAAATTATATTTTATTGAAATATTAAAAAAAGAAAAAGATAAACCATATATTTAAATTTACAAATTAATTTGTCCAAAATAAAAAACATGCCAAGGGGGTGATTCGAACACCCGACAACTGGATCTTCAGTCCAGCGTTCTCCCAGGCTGAACTACCTTGGCAATATTATATTTCATAAGTTACGTAATAAGGATAGGTCTTATAATATATAAATGTTTCGTTAAGGGAGTGATAGAAACCTTTATATATTATAACGTGTATTGTTATTGTGCTGACAAGATGTGAAGCAAAACATAATAAAGAGCCTCCTTAGCTCAGTAGGTAGTAGCGACGGACTGTTAATCCGTAGGTCGCAGGTTCGAGCCCTGCAGGAGGCGCCATTTTTCTAAAAATTATTAACTCATTTTAAGTGCATTAGTAACGGACATTACATTATGGGCCCGTAGCTCAGGCTGGTTAGAGTGCTCGGCTCATAACCGAGTGGTCATGGGTTCAAATCCCATCGGGCCCACTTGTTTATAATATTGCTCCAGTGGTGTAGTCCGGCCAATCATGCGGGCCTTTCGAGCCCGCGACTCGGGTTCAAATCCCGGCTGGAGCACTTTATTTTTATATCGTGTGCAGGGGTTGTCAAGCCTGGCCAAAGACGCAGGACTTAGAATCCTGTCCAGTAGTGGTTCCAGGGTTCAAATCCCTGCCCCTGCATTATTGGATATGTTATGTGGCCGAGGTAGGGTAGTGGCTATCCTGAGGGACTGTGGATCCCTCGACCCGGGTTCAATTCTCGGTCTCGGCCCCATTTTTTTAAAATCTAAATCTTATTATGTGCTAAGTACATAGTTTTTATTTTTTATTTTTAGAGCATATATTTGTATAATTTAATGTATTGATTTATAGCTTTATGTATTTATATATTACTGCAAAATTTAGCATATTTTTTTATAGTACTATTAATTATGAATAATTATAAAAATAAAATTGTAAAATATACGAATTAAAAATTAAATAACAATTAAAGGTTAAATTATGACTAAAACCAAAAAAATAGGAATTTTAGGAATACAAGGCGATGTAGAAGAACATATCGATTCAATTTTAAAATTAGGTTATGAAGCTAAAAGGGTAAGAACACTTTCTGAACTCGAAGATATTGATGCTTTAATAATTCCAGGTGGTGAAAGCACCACAATGGGAAAAATAATGGATAAATATGGGTTCATCAATAAAATAAGGGAACTTAATATTAATAAAAACATTCCTATATTGGGAACTTGTGCAGGAATGGTTTTATTATCAAAAGAAACTGGTGTCGAACAGCCCCTTTTAGAATTAATGGATGTTTCGATTGATAGAAATGCTTATGGGGGACAAGTAGAAAGCTTTGAAAAAGAAATCGAATTAAATGGGAATATTGTTCATGCAGTATTTATAAGAGCCCCACTCGTAAAAAAACTAATGAACGATAAAATAGAAATAATTTCTAAAAATGAGGACAGAATTGTAGGAATTATTCAAAATAACTGTATGGCAATTTCTTTCCACCCTGAATTATCCGAAGATGGAATTATTGTTTACAAATATTTCTTTGACAGATTTTTAAAATAATATATAAATTATTTTATTTTAAACTATTATGGTATATAATATTATAATATATTAAAAATTATTAAACTATTTTAAAATTTTTTAGAATTATTACGTTTTCACCAGGATATAACAATATTTATTAATATATATTACCTTAAAATAATATCGTAATATTTATATATTAACTAAATCATGTATTAGTTATTGCATATTTTATATATCAAACTAAAAATTATTAAATATTATATATGGTGATAATTTGAATAAAAAATCCCTAACTCTATTTTCAATTTTGGGGATTTTTCTCGTATTAGCTTTTAGTGGCTGTACAGACCAGCAAACTCCTGCTGAAGATACAGATTCACAAAAAATAGAAGGTATTGTTAAAATATTCCACGCAGGAAGTTTAGCAGTTCCTTTTGAAGAATATGAAAAAGCTTTTGAAGAAAAATATCCAAATACAGATGTTCAAAGAGAATCAGCAGGTAGTGTTGCTTGCGTTAGAAACATTGTAGAATTACATAAAAAAGCTGATGTATTGGGTTCAGCAGACTATTCATTAATTCCTAAAATGATGTACCCAGATTACGCAGATTGGTATTTAATGGTAGCTAAAAATGAAATAGTTATCGCATACACTAATAAAAGTAAATACACTGATGAAATAACTACAGATAACTGGTATGAAATATTCCAAAAAGATGACGTTAAATACGGATTCTCAAGTGCTAACGATGACCCATGCGGATACAGAAGCCAAATGGTTATCAAATTAGCTGAAAAAACATATAATGACAGTACAATATATGAAAACTTAATTATGAAAAATTCAAACTTCGAAGTTGTAGAAAATGCAGACGGTAGCTTCTTAATTGAAAGCCCTGCTGAAATAACTGTTAACACAGACAAAATCTTCATGAGAAGTAAAGAAGTAGATTTATTGGGCCCTCTTGAATCAGGTGCTTACGACTACTTATTCATTTATAAGAGTGTTGCAAATCAGCACAATTTAGAATACATTGAATTACCTGCAGATATAAACTTAGGTGCTTACGACAAAGCTGAAAATTACGGTAGAGCAAGCTTATTAATCGAAAGCCAAAATAAAACAATTGCTGCTGCACCAATCGTATATGGTGTTACAGTACCTACAAATGCAGAAAATAAAGCTGCAGGTGTAGCATTTGTTAAGTTTATCCTTGAAAACCCACAAATATTCGAAAATGCAGGACAACCAGTTATTAAACCAGCTATTGGAAATGGAAATGTTCCAGCAGACTACGACGGTTTAGTAGAAATGACTGCATAATTAAAAATAATTAATTTCTTTTTTCTATTTTTTTATTTTTTAAATTAACAAGTATAAGTTTAAATTATAAGTTTATTTTCACATTGTTATCATATTATTTAATCTAAAAAAAATAAAAAATAAAATGAATATGAAATATAAAATAATAAAATTATTTAAAAATAAATAATAAAAAAAGAGATATAAAAAATACCGCATATTATTTTTAATTAATCCCTAACTTATTAAGATGGGCTAAAACTTCAAGTACACTCAAAGCGACACCTTCAACTTCAATACCACCTTTTCCTTTTACCCCGTCGCCAACTAAGTAAAATCTATCGTTAATTACAGGTTTTACATCGGTCCCGTTTGATGCGTGATTAACAGGACATTCATCACGGTAGGTTTGTATTGCAAGTATTTTATAACCTTCTTTTTTATGACCTACAAACTCATTTGCAAAGATATCATCAATATCTTCTAAAACCAAATCTATTTCATCATTTACGTTGTTTTTTATCTGAGTAGCGTGTGCCATTATCAAATTATGCCCTTCTTTAGCTAAAGACTTATCTACGTTAGAAGGTTGATTAAAACCATTTAAACGCTCTGATTCTGTAGTAAATACTACACTATTGTGATTTATTAGCTTATTTTTAGACCCTATACTGATTTTAATACCTTTTGAAGGTATTGGCATATTTTCATTGTCAATAAATTTTAAATTACTAATTTTTTGAGTAATTAATGGGGATGCATTACTTATAAGTATATCAAATTCGTTATCATCATTTATTGAACATTTTTCTCCAGGATTTTCTGGAACATATATTTTATCAACATTGTAATTTGTATAGATTTTTCCGCCGTTTTTTAAGATTACAGTTTCTAAAGCATCAATTATACCTTTACAGCCACCCATTGGTATACCCGGCCCACCAAATTTATGATAATGTTTACTAATGGCAATTACTTCATCTATGGGGGTATCATAAGAAGATAAACTTAAAGCCCATCCTGTGAATGAATTTCCCACTTTTTCAGCTATGGGTATGCCTTCCAAGAAAGTTCCAAATGACATATTTTTATCAATAGTCCCAAGTTTTAAGTCAGTCAACATTTTTAAAGCTTTTAATTTATCTTTAAAACTTACAAGCTTTTTCAACTCTTCAAATCCATAGTTAGTATTATTAATCCTAAAAAGTCCGTCAGGATTTGAATTAATTATCTTTGCACCACAGTTTGATTGTTCGACCAACTGTCCAAAAAAACCATTTGCACCGTGTGGTACCATATGTAAAGCACCAGTTGTTAATTGATAACCTTTATAATTTAAATTTGTAAACCTTCCGCCAATGTAGGGGAGTTTTTCATAAATAGTTATTTGATGATTTTTTGATAATATTGCTGCACTAAATAATCCACCCAATCCAGCACCGATAATTCCTATTTTCATAATTACACCCATAAATTTAAAATTTAATTTTAAAAATTTGATTAACTAAATTAAACACTTTTTGTTATTATTTATTGTATATCTATAATTTATAAATAACTTATACATTTTAAAAATAAAATTGAAAAATAGGGGAATAATATAAAATCTAAAAAAAAGAAATAACCGAAATAAAAGAAATAAAAGAAATTTATGCAGTATTTGTATTTTTATTTATATATTACATATTCTCATTTGCAAACTTTAAATAATATTTACCATTTTCTAATTTTGGAGCAGATACAGATTTAGTTTCATTGTCATAACATGTAATCTGAGGTTTTCTG
Source organism: Methanococcus voltae (assembly GCF_024807655.1). Taxonomy (NCBI): domain Archaea; kingdom Methanobacteriati; phylum Methanobacteriota; class Methanococci; order Methanococcales; family Methanococcaceae; genus Methanococcus; species Methanococcus voltae. The sequence goes on from NZ_JANUCR010000001.1 coordinate 478,828, forward strand.
TTTGAATTTGTAGTTAATACAATATATCCATCCGTTAATCCCATATTTGTCGTATAATAATTCTTAGTCCAATAGGAATATTCTTCAAAAGAACAAATCCATACTCTATTAGATTTTGTCAAATTTTTCAATACATTTTTATCGAAATAAACTGAATCACTTACATAAACTCCAAATTCTTCATCTTCTGGTTCTTTATAATAACTTTGAACATATGAAATTAAATTTTTAGTTTCCAAGAAATTTGGAACTTGTAATATTGACACATTATTTTTAATATAGTAATTATTCTCACCAGGGACTACGATATATGTGATACCATTATCGGAGTTAACAACCGTAGACCTCCAAAATATATCGTCATTATATTTGTTATCAAATAACATATCTGTTAAATTTTCATCCGAGGAAGGTAATATGATAGCATTTACTCCATTCGTAGTTAAATAACCATAATTCTTACAGTACCAGTAGTTAAATACGTCATATATGTTATTTAATTCATTTTCTTGCCTTAAAGAAACTTGTTCATCGCCTAATGTCCAGGTTTGTCTTGATATATCGGAATAACTAACATCTTCAAGAATTTCGTCATCATAATATCTGAAATAACCAGTTTCAGAAGCTCTTGAATTCATCCAATAATCCCCATTTGATAAATATTGGTAATCATAATTTGTAGGGTAATAACCGCCCATTGGGTCATTTCTAATTGAATCAGGGCTTTTATCTAAATATATCATAGGATAAAAACTAAAAGCCAATAAATCATGCTTTTTAAGATAGTTATTATCATACCCATTTCCACCCCCATAACGAGAATATATATTATCGTTTCGGGTTTCTTGTCTTAAAAATTCTTCAATTATATAAAACTCGTGATATTTAGAAATAGGTTCTTTTGTATTGATATCTAAGACATTTAAGTTTTCAGCACCTGTAGATATATAAGTATAATTTGACTTAATCTCATTAGAATATTCATCAATTATTTTCAATTTTTTTAATATTAAATCGGAATCAATCACATCTACAATCATATTGTATCCGGAAATCTGAATAACCCCATCACCGGTGTTATCTGGCATAACATTTTGTACAGCAACACCCCAAATTAAACTTTCATTGTATCCGTTTGGAACTTTGTTTAAATATGCAAATTTCAAACCATATGAAGATACATAAGTTCCTAAGAAATCCATAAATTTCTTACTTTCAAAATCTGGTTCTTTTGGCAAAAATATTTTTTTAGGTGCTACTTCCACATAATCTTCATAATATATCTTCTGCCTATCAAATACTTTTAAAACATAATATTCTTCGTTATCTAATTTAAATAATGCATTAGGATTATCCATCGACCCACCAACATAGTTGGCATACTCAATACTTGTATAAATCCCAAGTTTTTTCAGAAATTCTTCTCCCTCATTATTTACTCTAAAATTTTCATCCAAATAAAATACAATCAAATCGTCAGAATTTAAATATTTTTCCAATTCATACTCTGATTGAATATTTGAAAGTGCGATAAATTTAATAGGTTCTTCACTTACCCATTTGTAAGCTACTTCAGAACTTACAGAACCCATCAAACCAAAAAAAACTGTAAAAAGTATAAGCACAAAACTTACACTCCTAAGTTTACAGCTGTATCCACTACGCATTTTAAAAAGATTTTTTAAATTACGTTTGATTTCCGATGTCATTTGTTCACCCAATCTAAATAATATAATAATTATTACCTGTTATTAACAATAAATTTAATAATAATTTTTGTATAGTTTAACAATAATCCCTAAATAATATCAACAGCTTGAAAAATTACAAATTTGATTATATATAATATATTATATTGCTTTTTAAATTTTTATAGCTTTTCAATTTATAAATATTACGTTCAGTTTTAAAGGTTATATACATAAACACTTACACAAAAAAATATTAAATAATGGATTACAAATTTACAATATTTAAAAATTAAAAAATGGGATAGTATGAAGATAAAATTTAAAGCAGTTTTAACTCTTTTTTTATTGCTAATTTCAATTACCTCCGGATTTTGCGAAGATGAAGAAGGGGTAAAAATTAGTAAAATATGGAATCAAGGACAAAATCCTATGGAGGGAGGTCCTATGATTGATACAAGTTCCCCTATAATTTATTTAAGTTTGGTAAATTACGATGAATACCAACAAAACGTGAAAGTGATTGCAACTTGGGATGAAAATACTTGGGAATCACCCTACATACCAATACCTCCTAATAAACACGTTGAAAAAATTGTGGAAGTTCAACCTAAATTTACAGAAATAGGCGAAAATGACTTGGATATCGAATTAATTAATGATAATGGCGAAAATGTAGGTTCTGAATCTATAACCATAGATGTTAGAAGTCCCATTGACGTAAAATATATTAATTGTAGTGATAGTTATTCCAAAGAAGATAAAAAAAATGTAGAATATTGTGCAGGAAATTGGTTTACTACAACTTTAGAAAGCAATCCCTATGCACAGTCGGATTATGAAGTAATAACTTGGATAAGTGCAGTATCTACGGATTATGACGATGATTCAAGTGAAGCTGACGAAAATGACGAAAATGTATATTATAACGGAGTTAATGATAAAAAAACATTATATATTTCGTTGAACTCCGAAAAAGAAGTGAGTTTTAAAATTCCAAAAATAGAATGTGAAGATAATCAATTTAAAATACAAGTTCACACTCAAACGATGGGATTACATAGTTATACTACAAATGAACAGGAAACTGTTAAGAAAAAAGTAGATGAATATATCACTTATGACCTTGAAGAAACTGAAAAATTATTTTCATTCCCCGTCATATTGAATAATTTTGAAGTATTAACTACTATAAATGATAGTTATGATGATTTAATTAAAGATTATTATTCTAAATATCAAATACAAGACAAAGAAATTATGGATTATCTAAATAGTGGCATATATGGAAATTCCAATATGATGCCAAGAGCATATCTTAAAAATGAAAGATACCCTGTAGTTTTAAAATTAAATTATACCAATAATTATGATGAAGATTTATCATTAAATGTACAAATAAAAGATAATGATGGATATATTATATATGATAAATCATCTAAATTTGAAGAATCTGAAGATACTACGCAGTATGTGGTTGCAAACGTAATGCCTGATAAAACTACATTAAACATAATTACGGAATTAAAAACTTCGTCAGGTTATTTAATAAATAATCCAGAAGAAGATATTGATGGCGAATACATAGAAGTTCCGCCAGTTTCAATTAAAAATGTAGAATATCCTAATGATGATGATGTTCAAAGAATATCTGACCATTCAGGAAATATATTAGTAGGTAAAACTTATCCTTTAAAAATTACTCTTAAAAATATATATAATAAAACAATTAACGGTACTTTAGAGTTTTCTGATGAATTTGTAGATGGTGCTGTTAATTATAGTGAAAAAGAAATTAAATTTAGATTATCTGCTCATGAAACAAAAACTTATACCATAAATATTAGTTTTGACAGGGAAATAAATGGAGATATAGACGTAAAAGCCATAATTCCAAATAAAATAACAGAAGAAGACCACGGATTAAAATTACATTTCAATGTATTCAATATCTTCAAAGTGGGTGAAGTAAAATATAACAATACAGTATTACCAAGAGCTACAGTTGTGGGCGATACAGGCGGATTATTTGTACCTCAACCGGTTGCAGGATTTGAAAATGAAGCATATATAACTATAAGAAATAAATTATCTGTTCCAGTAGATTGCACCATGCAAATTGAAACGTATGATTTAAAAGGGAACTTAAGAGCAGAAAGTAATCTTATAAATACCCAGTTAGCTCCTGGTTATTCAACATTAGATTATGAAACTTTCAATTTCCAAATAAAATATGACGAAGGATTTAATGGATATACATTACTAAGAATAAAACCATTTAATGAATTTAAAGATTTTGAATATTGCTATTTCATAGGTTCTACGTCAACCATTGACCCCCAAATGAACGCCAAAATAGGCAGATTCTCAAATATAGACATTTTAAGTAAAATTAAAAGTAATACTATAGAGTCAACCACCGTTTTAGCACCTATAAATATATATGACTTTGAAACTCAGGAAAATGGACTATCTTTAAAATTATCTTCGGGATTAGTAAGTGTATATCCAGTCGACCTTAACTTAGAATACTGGATAACTATATACAAAGACGATGAAGAAATTTATGAAAGTACGCCTAAAAATATATATCTTCATTCTATGGAAGTAAAACCTATCACATTGAACTTCAATGATAAATTAAACGATGGAAAAGTATATACTGTAGAAATAAATACTAAAATTCCAGATTTTGTTAGTGAAAATGGAGTTTTAAAACCAATCGTCTTAAAAAAATCTATCAAAGTAAAATATGAAAATGGAGTTAATTCCATAATTGAAGATGATGAGCTAGACACTGAGGAAACTGGGGATAATAAACCCACTGAAAACGAAAATAATAGAAATAATGAGGATGGAAATAGTCAGACATCTACAGAAAATCAGTACGATAATGAAGATAGTAATAATACGACTAATGACGAACAAAATGAAGACAATAACTCTGACGATTTAGTCTCAAATATATTCAATTCAATAACTGGTGCAATAAAATCAATACCATTTATTGGCGGATTTATAAATTAAATAATACTTATAATAATTTATTTTTTAAAAATTTTTTAGAGTTTTTTGATGTTTTTTGTAATATAAATTTTGATTTTTGTAATATTAAATAATACAATATATTAAATATGAACAAAATATAAGCACATTATATCATATTTTATGCTTATTTATCAGGTTATGAAAGATAATTATAAAATATAACGACTAAATATTATTAAAATATCAAATAAGGTATTTAAAGACTACTATTTAAAAAATAGACTTTTTTAAATAATTTTGTATTAATACTATATAAATCATTGGTGTCCAACATTTATACTATATAACAGTTTCGATATATACCCCAAATATTGTCCATTAATAAATCTAATATTTAGTTCTTTTAAATAGGTTATATTTATATATCATAAACAATACAACTATAATATAGTTTATTTAGTAATACGACCCTTTGTAAATATTTAGAATAAATATTGTTTCAATATTAAATAATAAAACTTATTTCTTATCGATAATGTTGTTAAGATTTTGTAGTAATTTAGTAATAGTTTATAAGTTAAATAAGTCCCTTTAAAAGGGTTTTAGACAATCCTCCGAGGTGTCATAAGTGGGTTCTCATGACATGATGTTTATAAATCCTACAATTATTAGGTCTTTAAACAAAAGTAAACTTCGAAAACGAATAGTGTACTTCCTATACGATGTCCACCCCCACGGAACTTACTTATCTGAATTATCTCGAAGAGTTAAATCAGATCCAAGTAATGTTTTAGGGTGTTTAAAAGGCATGGGCAATCGGTATAATGGCAGTTCTTCGCTTATTGAATTAGGTTTAGTATCTTGCGATGGAAGAGAAGGTATGAAAATATACCAAATGACGGAATATGGAAAGACTGTTGTAGAATATTTAAAAGATTATGATTCTTCTGATAAATGGTGAAATCATGGATAGATTTGATTATACAAGTGATTTAGAAGATGGTAAGATGAATACAGAAGTTGGGTACTATAACGATATTTCAATAATAGAGGAAGAAGAATATATGAAAAAATTTAGATGTATGGATTATGCCGTAGAATATCTAAATAATGAATTATTAGGCACATTTTTTAGACAAGGTCTAAAATTTGGAATATATAAAATAATTGATTTACATATGCCTACAAAAGAAAATTTGCTTTCTATGGTGGAATATCCAAATAAAGATTTTATATTGAAGTATGTAAATACCGCAATTAGCTTGGGGCTTATCCGAGAAAATTACGATGACAATACCCTTGAATTAAATAATGAATTTAAGTATTCGTCTATTCATCCAAAATATCAAGATTTAATGGATGATTACATTGCACAATATGATTTCAGAACGAGTCTATTCCAATATGCTTTAATAGGCTACAATCATCCAGAAATATTATTAAACTTTAAAAAAGATGCAGATATATGGGATATGCTTTTAAATACTGAATTTATGGACATTACCCGAAGTGCAGCTTCTGAAGTTTTAGAAATTAAAAAAGGAGATTATATTTTAGACGTAGGTTGTGGTTCTCGTTCACCATTATACTTTAGCTCCAAAATAGCGCCAAATGGTCAATATACAGGAGTGGACATATCTAAAAAGCTAATAACAATGGCAGAAAATAGATTGGAAAGAAATGGTATCGAATGTGCAAAATTGAAAACCTTAGATTTTGGCGAAACCATACCTAAAACTAAGTATGATAGCGTAATATGTACTCATACTCTTAGTTATGCGAAGTCTCCGAGATTATTCTTAAGAAAAATGATGGATTCATTGAAAAAGAATGGAAAATTAATAATTATTGAAGAATTTTTCAAAGATTCTGCTAATGTAAACGTAGAATTATTTGAATTCTATCAAAGTTTAAATAAATATTTCATAGGATATCTTTCAAGGTCTGAAGTAATAGACACACTTGAATTATTGGGCTATGGATTTAAATATAAATTCTTAGGAAATTGTGGACTATTAATTGAAAAAATTAATTAAATTATTTTTTATTTTTATTATTCTTATTTAGTGTATTTGTTTTGATATCTCGTTTATAACATTTGATATTTCATCTAAAATTTCTATATTAATATAGTTTAAATCTAATTTTTTTATTTCTAAAACTACTCCGTCTTTTAATATTCGATTTTGATTTGGACATTTTGTAATTATAGATTTACCATTTGACAATTTAATATGTTCATTTATTTGTTTTGAAAATTTATTCGGATTTTTAGATGATATAAATAAAGAAATACCCTCTTCATTTAAAAATTCTGAATCTTTTATCTTTTCTTTTAAATAATTACCATATTCAACGTATTTTTCATATGTTTTTTTTGCATTTAACGCCTCATACATTATCGAACCATAAATATTTGGAATTTTGTAGGTTTTCTGCACTTTTTTAATATTATCTTTTATTTTCTTTGAATTATCTGAACTATTTATTAAATTCATAAATTCATCTGAAAGGCCTAAAAAACCACCATATTCGCAATTTATAATCTTAGGGGAGCCTGTAGAACATACTATTATATCCCCATATCCACAATCGCCACCTACTTTTCCAGAAATATCTTCAAATAATAAAATATTGTAATTATTGCACATATTACGTATTTCTTTTATATTTTGACTTTGCAAATACCCTGCAGAAGAAGTAATAAACAAAACATTTAAAATATTTTTTGGAGTCGATTCATTGCTCTTTTCATAGTTCAAATTTTCGAAAAATGTTTTTAAATATTTGGGATTTATTACGCCGTCTTCGGTTTTTAAAATATTTATGTCAAAATCTAAAAGTTCTGCATAAGTTTCAAATCCTTTCCAAGCCCCCATATCAGGTATTATTGCATTTACACAAGTTTCCACACCCAAATCATTAGCATAGAATTTTAGAATATTGCAAGCCATATATATTGAAGCGTCTCCCGAAGGCAAATAATGGATATTATAATTATTTTTAAGAATTGAATTAATTATTAACGAAGTTTCTTGTTCACTTCCTTCTTTCGCTAATAATGCCTCATTACAGGGTTTTCTATAGGGTAATACTATCATTATCATCTCCCCCTCCAATTTAAAAATTTAATAAATGTTAAATCATTTTAAAAATTATTATACTATTCATTAATAAATACAATATTATCCATTATGGTATTAAATTATTTATTTAGTATATTCCATATTTAGATTAATTATATATATTAGTTTTTTTAATATGTATTATTAGTTTAATATAACTATACTATCAAATTGATTGATACATAAAATATTATAAATTAATACATATTTAAGATTATATCAAAATTGTTAAAATTATTAAGATTATTAAGATTATTAAGCTTATTAAGAGTATATTAGCAATAAAATGAAAATATACCAACATAAAATAATATAATAAGTTATTTCAGTAATTAAAAGTAAAAAGAATAATGTAGTGATATTATGGACCCAAAAATAAGTTATTTTCAAACTTTTTTATATGCTGCAAAAACTAAAAGCTTTTCGAAAGCTGCTAAAAGATTGGGTGTAACCCAAGGTACTGTTAGCAATCACATCTCCGTACTTGAGAAGTTTTTTGATGCACAATTATTCTTAAGAACTCCCGAAGGCGTTGATTTAACCGTTGAAGGTACTATCTTATTAGAAAATGCGGAAAAAGTATTGGAATATATTAACAATTCAAAGCAACAAATGAAAATGTTGCATGAAAATCCTGAAGGTATTATTAGAATTGCTGCGAGTACGACACCTGGTGAGTACTTAATACCAAGTATTATTAAAGAATATAAAAAAGAATACAAAGATGTCAACTTTGAAATTCAAATTACCGATTCAGAAAAATGTTTCAAATTGCTTGAAGAAAGAAATGTGGATATTGTTGCAGTCGGTAATCTATACGACAAAAATTATGATAATATTGTAATCGGCAAAGATAGGTTAGTTTTAGTAGTTCCAAATGACCATTCATTAGCTAAAAAACCAATTGCAAAATTATCTGACGTATTAAAGGAAGACTATGTCGATAGAGAAGTTGGTTCTGGAACTCGTGAGATACTAATAGATGCTTTAAATAAAAAGGGATACTCAATGATGGATTTACACACCGTTATGAGTTTAGGAAGTACTTCTTCAATAATTACCGCTGTTTCAGAAGGTTATGGAGTAAGTATCATCTCAGAAATCCCTGCAAAAAAATCAGCAGATGCTGGATTTTTGAAAATAGTTCCAATAGAAGACTTGGACCTTACAAGATACTTATACTTGGTTAGAGGCAAAAGACCTAAAAATCCAAGTGCAATAAAATCTTTCTGGGATTTTGTAAAAGGAGACTAATTTAATAACTATAATTTAAATTTATGCTATTTATTTTATTTTTTTGAATAATTTAAAAATTTTCATTTTCATTAGGATATTTATTATATATTAAAATTATATCTATAACTCATATTATTATTTAAAAAAAAAATTAATATAAAATCAAAAACAAATCATTATCTACATATAGTTATTTACATATAGTTATTAAAATATAATAAAAAATGTTTAAATTTGATTATATAATTATATAATTTATAGCCATATGGATTATAATTACATTAAGTATCTATTGTATTGTTAATATATTGTTAATAAATTTACAATCGAATTTTTAAATACTAAACAAAACGTATTATTTAAAAAAATAGTGGTGAGCAAATGTTTAAAGCAGTTTGTGATGCAAAAGACTTCAAAAAGATAATTAATGCTACAAGTAATTTAGTAGATGAAATATGTTTCGAAGTAGACGAAGAAGGAATTAGGGCAAGTGCTATGGACCCTTCGCACGTGGCTTTAGTTAGCTTAAACATTCCTAAAACTGTGTTTTCAGAATATATGAGTGGAATACATGATTTAGGTATTGATTTGGAAGCCCTAAAAAAGATAATGGCAAGGTCTAAAAGCAATGATAAAATAATTATAGAGTTTGATGAAGAAAAAAATAAGTTGCTTACTACATTTAAAAATAACGTTACAAGAAACTTCTCAATGGCCTTATACGACATATCATCAAATAATTTAAAAGTTCCAGATATAGAATATCCTAATAAAGTATCTATAAAAGCAGGTGCATTTGTAGAAGCTTTAAAGGACTCAGAATTAGTTAACGACCACATTATTTTAAGTGTTAATTCAAGTGATAATCAGTTTGTTATATCTTCAAAAGGAGACTTAAACTACAGTGAAACCATATTTTCACTTTCAAAATCAGAAACCGAAGTTGTAAATACTGAAGAGTCTGAAAACAATGGAAATGAAGAAGTAATAAACAATGTTATGGTTGATTACAAAGTATTGGAAAACTCAAAAAGTACATTTAATCTTGCATATTTAAAAGATATTACAAAATCTACAGCTTCAGATGATGTTTTAGACATATACCTTGGCGAAGATATGCCAGTTAAAGTAGAATACAATATTGGTGGCGCAAAATTAGTATTTTTACTTGCTCCAAGAATTGAATCTTAATTAATCGATTAAATTAAATCAAAAAAATCAAAATATACAATTTTTTAATTTTTTTATGTTAACAGTGTTTAAAGAATAATATAAAATAAAAATAAGTGAAAATATGTACAATAAAGCTAAAAATGCTTTTTTTGATGAAATAGCCTCTCCAAAATTGCTTAAAATATCAGATACGATGTATTCAGATGTTAAAAAGTATGTTGAGAGCATTTCTAAAAAAGACAATGTCAATGAATTTGATATAAAAAAAATCAATCGTTTAAAATATTACTCATCTTCATTATTAAAAATAAGATTATACAAAATTATTATTTTAAATGAAAATCCCGAATTATTGATTGAAGATGAAAAGGAAATTTATAAGATTATCAATAATCTTATAGATAATACTTTATTTAGTGATAACCCAAATTTTTTGAACAATTTTGAAACTATAATCGATAATTCAGTGCAAAAATTTGATATTATTGGTACAAAAAGTACAAAAACTGAACAAGAAAAAAGTATACCTCAGTCTAATCCTATATCAAATGGCTCTACAGAATTATCCGATGATTTAAAAGAAAATTTTGGAAAATCAAGTGAAAATTTTGGAAAAAATGAACTTAAAAATGATTATTCTTTAAATTTAAACCCTGATTTTCAAGATAATGTTAATAAAAATATGAATGATGAAATACCAAAAGTTATAAATACTGAAAGAGATATTCATATTGTAAGAGTCAATCATAAATTTCCATATTTTACTGATGGAAATTGTGTTTATGGTTTAAATAAAAATGATATAATTTCTTTAGATGGGAGATTTTCAAAAATTTTAGAGAAACACAATATAGTGGAACAGGTGAATATTTATGAAAATGAAAAAGAAAATTAAAAGATATTGCCCATACTGTAAAAAACATACCGTTCATACAGTTGAAAGAGCTAAAAAGAGAAAAGCAAGTGAATTGAGAAGAGGTCAGAGGTTATTCAGAAGAGTAACTGCAGGTTACGGGGGTTACCCAAGACCATTACCTGGTGGAGCAAAACCAATTAAAAAATTGGATTTAAGATACAAATGTGCAGAATGTGGAAAAATGCACACAAGAAGCAACGGTGGATTCAGAGCAAGAATGTTTGAATTAGTTGAATAAGTAAAATTCAACATATTTTTACATTTAATTTTTTAAATTTTATATATTATGAAATAAAGGTGAGAAACATGGAATTGATACCAAGACCAAAAAGCAGATTTTTAAAAGTACAATGTACAGACTGCAACAACCAACAAGTTTTATTTGGATGTCCTTCAACAGTTGTTAAATGTACTGCATGCGGTAAAACAATTGCAGAACCTAAAGCTTCAAAAGGTTCAATAAAAGCTAAAATACTCGAAGTATTACAATAAATTATACAATTGTATAATATTGTAATCATAAGACTCTTCTTTTTTATCATTAAAATTTGACATTGTTTTATATTATTTTATCAATTGTGTAAAATTATTGTATAACTTTATATATTATACATTAATATTATATAATATAGTATAACTTTAATTTTGTAATTTATAACCTTGCTAAATTTATATTATTATTTTTATTATTTCGAAAAATATATAATATGAAATGTAGATTAGGAAAATAAAACTTATTAACCTAAATTAAAAAGAATGTTAAAATAAACTAAAATAAACTAAAATAAAAGTAAAAATAAAAACGTAATTAAAAAAGTAAAAAAGAATATTTCATCTAATTAAGGCTAATTAACTTTTTTACTATAAAATTTAAGGTGTAATATCATGAAATCTAATTTTCCCGAAGAAGGCGATATCGTAATAGGAAATGTAAGTGATGTTAAGTCATTTGGTGCATTTGTTGAGTTATTAGAATACCCTAAAAAAGAAGGTATGGTCCACATTTCTGAAGTTTCATCAGGTTGGATTAAAAACATAAGAGACCACATCAAAAAAGGTCAGAGAGTTGTTGCAAAAGTTGTAAGGGTAAACCCTAACAAAAATCAGATTGATTTATCATTAAAAAGAGTTACCGACCAACAAAAAAGGGCAAAAGTTCAAGAATGGAAAAGATTCCAAAGAGCTGAAAAATTATTACAATTTGCATCCGAAAAAATGGGTAAATCAATGGATGAAGCTTGGAAAGAAGTTGGGCATACAATTGTAGAAGAATTTGGAGAATTATATGTCGCTTTTGAATCCTTAGTTATAGAAGGAGAAGAAGCTTTTGAAGATTTAGACGTACCTGCTAAATGGACCAAAGAATTAGAGAAAATTGCAAAAGAAAACATCGAACTTTCAAATGTTAAAGTAGATGGCATTTTAACACTTTCGACCACTGAACCAGACGGAATAAAAGTAATTAAAAAAGTAATTAAAAAAGCAATCAAAGCTAACCCGTACGAAGATGTTCAAGTTGAAGTATCATATGTTGGAGCTCCAAAATATAGGATTGAAGTAATTGCACCAGATTACAAAAGCGGTGAAGAAGTCTTAAGAAGTGTGGCTAATGAAGCTATAACTGACATTGGCACATATTTAAACGGAACAGGCGACTTCGTAAGACTTGAAGAATAATAATAAAAATAATAATAAAAAATAAAAATAATAATAAAAAATAAAAATAATAATAAAAAATAAAAATAATAATAGTAATAACAATAGTAATAAATTAACATAATATCCATACTCACAAAGGTGAGATAATGCAATTAAAAAAATGCACGTCATGTGGTGAATATACAATGAAAAACGTTTGTAAATGTGGGGGTAACGCTATAACGGTTAAACCTCCAAGATATTCACCCTTGGATAAATATGGGGCTTATAGAAGAGCTTTAAAGTTTAATGAAAGAAAATAACTAAAAAATAACATAAATTATTAGTATATTATATTATATTATATTATATATTATTATACTATATTGTAAATTATAATGTATAATATATTAGATACATTTTTTTAAATACAAAACTCTATTTTTTTTAAATCTTATATAAGATGGATTACAAAAATTAATATAAAACTATTATCGTATATATTACTCTATTAAATTACAAATTTTATTGTGATAATATGGATAACTTTGAGTTAAGACTAAATTCAGGAAAATTAATCGATAATGACAGTAAAGTTCATGAAATAGGCGTTATTGCAATGGGTTCTTATTTGGAAAATCATGGTTCTGCATTGCCTATAGATACAGACATAAAAATAGCTTCATATGTAGCTTTAAATGTAGCTTTAACGACAGGAGCTAAATTCTTAGGTACTGTTTGTACTGCCACAGAATATGACTATATTAAACATGGCATCCACAATTCTTTAGAGGATATTTTAGAAGAATTGGAAGAAATAATTATTAAATATTCAAAGATAGGAGTAAACAAATTTTTAATAATTAATTGTCATGGCGGTAATTCAGACGTTTCTAAAAAAATAGAACAGTTGCAAGAAAAAATTAGAAATAATTTTAAAGAATATGGAACTACTGAAAAAGAATTAGAATACATTAAAAAAATAAAATATAACTTTAAAGAGTATGGAAATACTGAAAAAATTAATATTAAAATAAAATCCTTTGGATATATCCACGCATATAGTGAAGAGTTATCTATCGGTAAATGTATTGGAATTTATGATGAAACAAAATTTAATAAACATACACCTGAGAATTATGGCGAAATAGGAATGGTTGGACTACCAGAAGCACGTTTAAACAATAAATACATTGATAAAGAAGCTAAAATGGTTGAAAGCATCCCTGCAGTTGTTAATGAACAGTACGGGGAAGAATTAATTAAAAAGATGGTAAATGAAAGTATTGAATACATTAGGGAATTCCTAATGTTAAAATAAATTAAAAAATAATTGAATAACAAAATAAACTAATAAACTAATAATATAAAATGCAGTTTTAAATATTAGTTTCAAATGTAAATTAATAAATAATAAAACACTAAAATAAAATATAACTGAAATAGATAGTCTAAATAGTATATGGTGATAGAATGGTATGGGAAAATTCCCCTTCGCATATCTGTAGAGGCGGAGATTTTAGAGGTCTTGCATTTTGCTGTCCTCCAGTTAAATATTGTCCATTGCATAAAGCAATTGAAGTACTCGGAATAACCCCCGATGAGTTTTCAAAACTCAAAGAAGATTTTGGAAAAAAAACAAGGCTCGGAGAAGGTAAAAACACTTGCTTTGGTAGTTTAGTTTGGTGTTGTAAAATAACAAAACCTTGCCCATTCAGAGATAGTGAAATGCTAAAAATAGGAATGGGAGAAGATGAATACATGGAATTAAAACAGAAACTCTCTGAAGAAATATTGAAAAGTTCCAAAGTAATCCAAGCTACAATTGAAAAATTTGTCGAAAAAGGAATTCCAAGAGAAATTGCTGAAAAAGCTATTCTCGACACTGGAGATTTAGTAGAAGCATACAAAGAAGCTCAAAAAATCGTTGCAATTAGCGAAAATAAGTAATTACACAAAAATAAATTATAAAATAATAAAATAAAAATAATAAATAAAATAGTTAAAATAGTTAAATAAAATAATCATTAAACTTAAATTCTTTTTTTAATACCTTCATATAAATCAATTGAATTTCCATTTAAAAAGGCCGACATGGTGTATATAACTCCTGGAGGCATTATTTCTATTGCAGAACCTTTTTTAACATAATAAACATTATCAAAAGCAAGCAATCCTCCATATATCATTCCTGCAATTTTTTTAAGGTCTTTAACATCTTTTAATGTAATAATAACTACGGGGTCATCTGTTGCAATTCCCGAATAACCAATACCGTGAATTTCCTTTGGTACACTTGAAACACTTGAAGAACAGTCATATCCATATTTTTTACCGATTTCTTCAACAAATAAAGCTACTTCGTCCACAAAACTTTCACCACAATAAGTATCAAAGGATACTATAATAGAATCGCCATATTGTGATTCAGTTTTAGCTATTGCATATGAAACACCTTCATCTGCATCTTCGGGATTTTCAGAAACTCCGTTTAAATCGTCATAACTTTCCGCATACTTATGTAGTAGTTTGAATATGGACTTATTAACTTCATTAACAAGACCCTCAGGAACTTGTGAGGTTATCACAATATCGTCCCCCGTTATGTTAGTAATAGTCGATTTTACATCCATATCTTTAAACAAATGTTGCAATTCCCTATTTATTTTTGAATTAACTTCTGGATTAGTATTTACATCATTTGAAGATATGTCCACACTTATAGACGATATATAATTTACCATAAATTCACATCCTAAATTTTAAATTATAGAATATATTCGTAAAAATCTATTGTATTAAACCATAACTTTGATATTTTGATATTTGAAATTAACATATTTTATGTTTTTATGTTTTTATGTTTATTATGTTTATTATATTTTATTTAATATATAATGTATAAGACTTTGAATTCTTGTTAAAATACTAATTTAATAATAAAAATAAATTATCACATAATAATATAATGAAATAATTAAAAATAACAAATTAAAAATAAAATTTAAAGAGTGTCAGAATATTCATTCATAGATTCATATACACCAAATCTTCGAATCTTTTTATTTTTAATACGTGTTATATCTTCTTTAAATTTCTTTAAAACATATTGATTATATTTAAAATCAATGTTTGTTTTTGCTTCGACTAATACAAGACCCTCTGCAGAACTAATCGGAGAACCTACTTTTATAGAGGGATTAAATACTTTATCCATATATTCTTCAATTTCTTCGTTAGTCATTTCTGAAATACCAACATTTGAAATTAAACCGATGATTTTTCGAACCATATTCCATAAAAAACTCTTTCCATAAATGTTTAAAGTTATAAAATATTCATTATCCTCTACTGTAATGTCATAAATTGTTCGGACAGGGTCTCGATTTTTTGTTTTATCTCGTTTAGATAAGTTGTGAAATGAGTGAGTCCCAATTAAGCACTCTGAAACTTTTTTAATTTTATCCATATCGTGAAAATTGCCATATGCGTCAACTTTTGGCAAGATGTATCGATAGTGCCTGTATTCAACGTTAGGAAACTCATTTATTTTTTGATATCCCAAAACCCATATCCCAAAACCCTTACATTTTGAATAAATGTGTGTTAATATGGGCTCTTTATCCAAGTCATAAATTACAAAATTTCCAAGTGCTGAAACGCCTAAGTCAGTTCTACCCCCATAGTACAAAGGCTTCTTAAATTCAGACAAATAACCGCAGTCTACCAATATATTTGTTAATATATCACATACTGTCTTTTCGTGAGGTTGTAATTGAAAACTATATCTTCCATCGTATGCTACTTTAAATATGTACATAATATCTCCATAATTCATATTGAAGTCAAATTATTAAATTACTATAAAAATAATACAATTATGGTTATTATAGAATTACTATAAAATGTATTAAAGTTATAATTATTATCAAATATAATTATTATATGAATTAATAATTTATTAAATTATCTTTTGTAATAATTAACTAAAAAATAAATAACTAAATAAAATCAAATTAAAATATATAATTACTTAAAATAAATAAAATAAATAAAACCAAATTAAAATTAAAAAGGTGTAATTTTGAAATATTTGCTTATTGACCCTAAAATATCAGGTATTTCAGGAGATATGTTAATAAATTCACTTTTGGATATAACGGAACGTTATGACCTTATTGAAGATGTAATTAGTAAAATAAATGAATTAGATAATTGCAAATGTATTTCCATAAATATCATAAATAAGAAAAAATTAGGCATAATGTCAAAATATATGGAAATTGAATTAAACGAAGAAAAATTTCATAACCCTGAAATGCTTAAAAAATGTATTTTGAAAGTATGTAATAAATTGAATATGTCTGATAAGAGTATTTCAATTTGTGAGAACATTGCTGATGACTTAATATATGCTGAAAAAAACATACACGGTGACCATTTTCATTTACATGAAGTAGCTTCATTAGATACAGTTTTAGACGTAGTAGGTAGCTTATATATATTGGAAAAATGTGGATATCTATCAAATCAGATAATTTCGACATATCCTGTATTAGGTAGTGGTTATGTAAACATAGACCATGGTATATTACCTGTTCCAGTCCCTGCAGTTTTAGAAATACTTAAAAAACATAATACTCCGTTTCAACAAACCCCTTCATTAAAAAATGAAAATTTTGAAGACTCAGACGTGGGAGAACTTACCACCCCCACAGGAATTGCTATTCTATGCAATATTACGTCTGAATTTTGTAGAAACTACCCCTCTTCAAAAATCTTAAAAATTGGATATGGTGCAGGTACTAAAGACTTAAAAAATACGCCAAATGTATTGAGAATCTTAGAAATTAATAATTTAGATTTTGAAAATGTTTCTGAAGAAAAAATGGCATTATTGGAAACTAACGTTGATGATATTTCCGGAGAAATCCTTGGTCATGTGATAAATAAAGTAATGGACGAAGGAGCTTCAGATATATTTATAACCCCAGTAATTGGTAAAAAAAACAGACCTGCCAATAAAATAACCGTTATTTGTAAATATGCGGAATTTGAAAAATATACGAAGATTTTAATGGAAGAAACTGGCACTTTAGGAGTCAGAATAACTGAATTTAACCGATATATTGCAAATAGAAAATTATTACATATGTTAGTTGAAGTTAAAGAAAAAAAATTCCAAATAAATGTTAAATATTCATATATAAACAATAAATTGATAAATATTAAACCAGAATACGAAGATTTAAAAAGAATATCTCAAGAACTCAAAATGCCATTGAAAAATATTTCAGAAATCGTAAGAAAACAGATTGATGAAAAAAAATTATTTTAAAACTTTAAAAATATTTTATATGTTAATTTTATAATACATATTATATTTCAAAATATATTCCATTATTTTCACAAATAGTTTTTTTAATTTATTATTTTTATTATTTACCAAACTTTTAAATCAATTCCTTCAATTAACACCCTATTGCCTTCAGCCTCTACAATTACACCACTGTGGACTTTCTGCATCATACAGTGCGTGGGGATAAATCTTACAGTTTTTCCAATTTCCGGCATCTTACCTTTTGAAACTACCCCTTCAAAAGCCACTACAATAGCCACCCCTACATTAATGTAATCTTTTTTCTCACCCGTTATTCTATGACAAGGTCCTTCTACGTGTATCACGTGCATACCGTGGGAAATTTCTATTATTTTGGCAAAATGGGGTAATGGACAACCCAATGGCCTATATTGGATATAATCATTAATTTTTAAATCCTTAGCAAGGGGGCTTGTAATTAATAACGTTTCTCTACAAGAATGTTCGTTTTCAAGAGGGTCCAGTAAGAAATCTGCATTATATCCATCAATTAGACCAATAAATTCTGCATTACCAGATTTATCAATATTTTTAGTAGATTTACAAACTATTATCTTATTTTCAGTTAATAAGTTATTTAATTCATCAAAATTTAGTTTAAAATCCTCTTTTAAAAGAAAAGGACATTTTCTAATATCTTCACCACATAATATGCTCTCAGCAAATAAATCACATCTTTTAAAACCACAAGCCCCACAATTATACTTGGGCAATAACTCATTAATTTTAGACTCCAACGTTTCCCTATCCAAATTAGTCATTTTTTCACCAATAATAAAGATATTAAATTTTAATCTTAAATTTTAAGTTTATTCTCCCACATACTTCGTAAATCCATCAATTCTCCTTAAAACTCCCCTGTGATACTTTTTAGCGATTCTTGTTTCACCTACGCATAATGTACATACTGAAAGTGGTGCATTGTGTCTTAAAAGTTCATTTTCTAAGTCAATTATCTCCTTAGCTTCAGTTATCTCCTCAGCAACTTCTGCACAGCCTTGTCCACTTAATCCGTTTACATCGTATATCGTACAATTAGGGTTCATTTCAAGTACACGCTCTCTAAAAACCTCTCTTTCAGCTTGCGAAATTATATCACCCTTTGTAATCGCTACAACGTCAGCACTTGTTAAAAAAGGTCCAACTTTCCGAGGCGTATTTGGGCCCGAAGTAGCATCGATTACACAAACACCTAAACTATTTTTTGTATAAGGTGCACAACGATGGCATAAACCTGCTGTTTCAATAATTAAAGTATCAGTATTCTGCTCTTTAGCCCATTCTACCATTTCTTCAATATTATATATGGCAAAATGGTCTGGACACATATCTTTACTAAGACCAATTAATGTTGGTACGCCTAATTTACCATACCGTACATCATCATCCGTATATAAACAGTCTATTTTAATAACTGCGGTTTTTTTACCTTTTTTTTGCAATTGTTTGATGGTATGTGTCATTACAGATGTTTTTCCAGCTCCTGGCGTACCTGCTACAATAACTACTTTCATAAATTCACCCAATGATTATTTTATAAACATAATAACATTATTAAAATATTATTTACATATTACAAATTTGATAGTTTAAAACTATTTAAAGATAAATTAAATTAAAATAAAATATTTTATAAAGTATTTTTATGAATTAAATAGCAATTAACAGGTTTTACAGGTATTTTGAATATCCCCCATACTTAATTTTTCCCCATGTCGTACTTTTTCACGCATTGAGAGCATCCACCCGTCTAAATCGTTTAATCGTTTTGAAACTTCTTTTTCTTCCTCGGAAGTTTCAATAATTTCAGTCATTGCCCCGTTTCTCATTACAACCCTTCTATTAGTCATTAATGCAAGAACGGGGTCATGTGTAATTACCATTACAATTTTACCATATCCTGCAAGTAATTCCAAAGCTTCATGTTTTTTAATTCCTGCATTTTCAATCTCATCAATCAATACTATAGGCGAATCACTTATTACAGCTACATCTGCAACCATTAAGCTTCTTGATTGCCCCCCACTCAATATTGTAAGATTATAATCCTTTTTAATAGGTTCTCCAGTCAAATTATTGGCAAGTTCTATTACCTTATTAACTAAACCTTCCGAATTTATACCCCTACTTTTTGCGTGCATTAATAAGAATTCTTCGACAGTCATATCTGCTAAAAAATTCATATTTTGAGATAATTGTGCAATTCGTCTTTTTCTCGGGTCTCTCCTCATTTCAGAACTTGGAATCTCGTTATTAATCATTATTTTTCTTCCAGAAACTGTATCTCCTTGAGATAGCTGTTCTATATCACTTATAAGGTTTGATTTACCACTACCGGTTGGACCAACTACTCCAAAAATCTCGCCTTTTTTTACAATTAATTCCCTGACGTTTTCGTCATTTCCACATTTATCCACGCCACCGATTATCTTAATTTCCGTAATTTCCATAAATTCACCATTTATGTTTCATAATTATAGAGTACATATTAGAAATAATATTAAATAAACATTTTATTGAATTTTAAATAATTATGTAATTATTGATTAACTAATTAGCGATTAATTAATTATTTAGGGATTTTTCCAAAAGTGTCGCCCCTTAATCCTCTTCTGAGTGTTTCTAAGGAAATAACTTCATCAAATGCAATATTCCCCAAATTTACACTATTTCCAAATCTCATTATAAATTCAATTTGCTGATTTTTAAGAGGGGCTTCAAAAATTAATTTTTTAAAATCAATGTCCGAATTAACAATTTCATTGAGGTCATCTTGTTTTAAATTGCCTTTTTCGTCATATAAACCAATGGATTTACCCCCTTCACGACCCTCCAATATTACAAAATCAGAACCTGACTCAAGTTCCAATTTTAAATTTTTTATTTTTTCAGAAATTGGAATTTTTGCATCTTCCTCAATGCTTTTTTTACCAATTTCAGATAAAACGATAAAACCAAATTCTTTTGCTTTTCTGATACATTCACATTTTGAACTAAAATCGATATCCATTGAACCGTCGGATATCTCTACACATTCGAAACCCAATTTTTTACAATAGGTTAAAAATTCCTCAAATTTATCCTCTTTAAAGGCATATTCAAATAAAGTACCTCCAGGATATGGTTTTACGCCGTATTTCTTATATATTTCTATTTTTTCCATTATAATTTCTTCAGATTGAACTGCAGAAGTCCCCCAGCCAAATTTAGCACAAGATATATATTTTCCAAAAACTCTCATACTGTGTTCTACATACTCAGGACTTTGACCTTTGTCTATTATCATTGTTAAACCGTTATGGGTTGGTATTTTTAAAAATGAAAAGGATTCCATAGATTATCACCCGTGTCTGTATACTTAATTTTTAAAAATTAATTGTATCATATTAAAATATTATTTAATAGAATATATAAAGAATTTTCTATTAATATTTAATATTCTTATAAGAAAAATATATTTTAATATATCCCTTAAAGTACTATATTATTTCCTAATATGAATAATTGGTATATTATATGATAAATAGTTTACTATTAAAAATTAAAATAATAACAATATTATAGTAGAAATACATAACTCTAAAAAACATTATTATGTAAATTTAACATAGTTATGACTTATAGATTTATATTGAGAATTTAATGGAGTTGGTTTTGTGAAAATTACACGAATGCACGGTGCTGGCGGTAAAGTAATGCAAAATTTAATAGGGGATGTAATATTAGGTAGTTTAACAAATACTCAAGTCAATGGAGGCATTGGTCTTCAAGATTTAGATGATGGTTCTACAATACCTATTGGAGACAATGAAATTGTTTTTACAGTTGATGGGCATACAGTAGACCCCATATTTTTTAAAGGCGGGGATATTGGTAGAATTTCAGTATGTGGTACGGTTAACGACCTATCCGTTATGGGTGCAAAACCTTTAGCTCTTTCAATGTCCTTTGTATTACCAGAAGGCTTTGATATAGATAAATTAAAGGAAATTATGGATTCAATAAATAAAGCTTGTGAAGAAGCAGGTGTTGCAGTCATTACTGGAGATACTAAAGTTTCTAATGTTTCGGATATTATTATATCATCTGCAGGTATTGGAATTGTTGAAAAAGGAAAAGCAGTTCGAGATAAAGGAATGAAAGAAGGCGATTCAATTATCGTAACTGGAAACCTTGCAGAACACGGTTTAACAATACTTTTAAGTAGAGAAGGGTTTGATTTAGAATCTAACTTAAAATCAGACGTTGCACCAGTTAATGGATTAATTCAGTCCGTATTAAATGAAGGAATTACAATTAATGCAATGAAAGACCCTACAAGAGGGGGTCTTGCAGATTCATTGAATGAAATGGCTGAAAAAAGCGGTTTAGGAATTACTTTGCAAGAGGACCAAATTCCATTGAGTGAGGAAGTTAACTTCATATCTGAAGCTTTGGGTATCGACCCCCTTACTGTTGCGAATGAGGGAAAAGTTGTTATGGCAATACCTAAAAAAGATGCCGAAAAAGCTCTTGAAATCATAAAAAATCATCCGTTAGGTAAAAATGCCAAAATAGTTGGGGAAGTAACATCCGAACATAAAGGTGTTATTATGGAAACTTTAGTGGGCAGAAGAGTTGTTGATACCCCTATTGGGGACCCAATCCCGAGAGTTTGCTAAAGTTAACTATTTTATTATTTTATTATTATTTTATGAATTATTTTTAATTATCATTTATTATTTTTATATTTGTTATGTTATTACAACTGTAGTATGGAGCTTGTATTATTATTTTAACAAAAATTCGAATAATTTTATATATAATAGTTATGCTAACATAATATTTGTTATTTTTTAAGAATTAATAAAAATATTATAAAAATATTAATAACAATATTAATTATATTATTGGTGTCATAATGGATAAAAGTAAAGAAATATTATCAAAATTAAAAGAATACAGAGATTTAGACTTAAAATATGAAAAAGGAAATATATTTGGGTCCATGTGTACAAAACCACATCCAATAACGCTTGAAATCATAAAAATGTTCTATGAAACTAATTTGGGAGACCCTGGATTATTTATAGGTACCAAAAAATTAGAAGAAGAATCCATACAAATGATTGGCAAATTATTACATAATCCTAATGCCTTTGGATATATTATATCGGGAGGTACAGAAGCCAATATAACCGCTATGAGATTATTTAATAATATTTCGAAGGCAAATTTTAAAAATAAAAAATATGGAAATAAAAAAAATAGAGAAGATTCTTCAAAAATTATAATACCTGAAACTGCCCACTTTTCGTTTGATAAATCAAAAGATATGATGAATTTAGACTTAATACGACCTCCATTAACCGAATACTATACGTCAAATGTAAAATGGGTAAAGGATTATGTAGAAGATACGATATCTAAAAATGGTGAAAATTCTATTTCAGGTATTGTAGGAATTGCAGGATGTACTGAATTGGGAACTATCGATAATATAAAGGAATTATCCAAAATAGCTTATACTAATGACATTCCCCTTCACGTAGATGCTGCATTTGGTGGTTTTGTAATTCCATTCTTAGAAGAAAAATATAAACTTAAAAATTATAACTACGAGTTTGATTTTAGTCTCGATGGCGTAAAAACCATTACAATAGACCCCCACAAAATGGGATTATCACCAATTTCTGCAGGCGGTATAATCTTCAGAAACAGAGAATATAAAAAATATTTGGATATAGAGGCCCCTTATTTAACTGAAACTTTGCAAGCAACTATATTAGGTACTCGTACCGGAGTAGGGGCCGCTACAACATGGGGACTCTTAAAATTACTATGTAAAGATGGGTACGCTAAAATAACACACGAATGTATGG
The DNA here is from genome assembly GCF_024807655.1 of Methanococcus voltae. Classification (NCBI taxonomy): domain Archaea; kingdom Methanobacteriati; phylum Methanobacteriota; class Methanococci; order Methanococcales; family Methanococcaceae; genus Methanococcus; species Methanococcus voltae. The sequence goes on from NZ_JANUCR010000001.1 coordinate 502,833, forward strand.
AAAAAACTACCTATTTAACGAATAAATTAAGAGAAAACGGTTTCGAAACAGTTATTGAACCAGTATTAAACATTATTGCGATTAAAGATGATAATGCAAAAGAAACCTGTAAAAAACTAAAGGAAAAAGGATTATATGTTTCAGTCTGTAGATGCACCAATGCACTTAGAATTGTGATTATGCCACACCTTGAATTTGAACATCTTGATAATTTAGTAAATACCCTTTGTAAAATAAATAAAAAATAAAGTAAATCATTTAGATAATTAGGTAAATAGATTGAATAGATAGATTGAATGAATAACCAATTAACTTAAAATAAAAAAATTATTATTTATTTATATATGCAAATAAATATATAAATAGAATAACACATAATAATAAACTAATTTATTATAATATCAATAAATAATATTGAAATATCCTTAAAATAAAAATATATCAATGTTGGTGAATTTATGAAAATTTACGTGAATGGAGAATTCGTTAATAAAGAAGATGCGAAAGTTTCAGTATATGACCATGGTTTATTATATGGTGATGGAGTATTTGAAGGAATACGAGCTTATGAAGGAGTTATATTTAAATTAAAAGAGCACATTGATAGATTATATGAATCAGCTATCTCATTAGATATAAAAATTGATATTAGTAGAGAAGAAATGTCTAAAGTAGTAATAGACACTGTAAAAATAAACGAACTAAATGATGCATATATAAGACTCGTAGTTACGAGAGGCGTAGGGGATTTAGGATTAGACCCAAGAAAATGTCTAAAACCTACCATATTCTGTATTGCCGAACCTATGAATCCACTATTAGGCGACCAAGGTATAAAAACTATTGTTTCAGGAATAAGAAGATTACCTGTAGATGTATTAAACCCTGCTGTTAAATCTTTGAATTATTTAAACAGTATTCTTGCAAAAATACAAGCAAATGCTGCAGGAGTTAATGAAGCCTTCTTATTAGATAGAAATGGATATGTTGCAGAAGGAACCGGAGATAATGTATTTGTTGTTAAAAATGGAATTATAAGAACCCCTCCTGTATCCACAAGTGTTTTAAGAGGAATTACGAGAGATACTGCAATAGAATTAGCAATAGAAGCAGGATATACCGTATTAGAAGAAAATTTAACGCTTCACGATTTATATACTGCTGATGAGTTATTTATTACAGGTACTGCGGCTGAATTAATCCACGTTATTGAAATCGACGGTAGAATCATAAATAATGGCGAAGCTGGAGAAATTACAAAAGATTTACTAAGCAGATTCATCGAAATTAGAGGAAAAATCGGAGCTAAAATCGAATAAATCAATGATAAAATAAATAATTTTGATATTCATAATAAAATACTTATTTTCTCATTTTTAATCTTATTTTTAAGATAATTTAAATTAATTAAGTTTAAAACATTGTTTATTTTTACAATATCCTTATACACAACTCAAAGTTTAAAATTAAAAAAATATTAAAAAAATATTAAAAAGTAAAAAAAGAATTATTTTGAATTTAATGGGTAATTTGGTGCTTCATTTGTAATTAATACATCATGAGGGTGGCTTTCTTTTTGTCCGCTTTGGGTGATAATAACAAATCTTGCTTTTTCGTGCATTTCCTCGATGTTTTCAGAACCGCAGTATCCCATTGATGACCTTAAACCACCTGCAATTTGGAATATAATATCACTTACTGAACCTTTATAAGGTACTGCACCTTCAATCCCCTCAGGAACTAATTTAGTGTGTTTCATATGTGCTCCATCACTTTTTTGGAAGTATCTATCTGCAACATTTCCTGAACTACCGCACATAGCCCCTAATGAACCCATTCCTCTATATTGCTTGTATTTTCTGCCGTTGATGGTTATTAACTGCCCCGGTGCTTCGTCAGTACCTGCTAAAAGACTACCCAACATTACAGCGGAAGCTCCTGCTGCAATTGCTTTTGCAACGTCTCCACTGTATTTTATACCGCCGTCTGCAATTACCGGTATTCCATATTTTTTAGCAACGTCTGCAACTTCAGCTACTGCAGTTAATTGCGGTACCCCAACTCCTGCAACAACTCTTGTTGTACATATTGAACCTGGACCAATACCTACTTTGATAGCATCTGCACCTGCTTTAATTAAATCTTCTGCTGCTTCCTTTGTAGCAACATTACCAACAAATAATTTAACTTTTGTTCCAGTCAATAATTCTTTAAATTTCCTAACGTTTTCAACTACGTTCATATTATGAGCGTGTGCACAATCAATAGCAATTACATCAACTTTAGCCTCAATTAACGCTTTTGCTCTTTCAAAATCGTTTGGACCACATGCTGCAGCAACTAATAAATTTCCTTCCTCGTCCCTAACTGCTTCAGGATATTTTCTTCTTTTTAAAATATCTCGTAAAGTAACCATACCCATTAATACACGTGTTTCTCTTTCCAAAATAGGCATTCTTTCGATTTTATTCTCATATAATCTGTTTAATATATCTTCATAAGGTGTATCTTCATGTGCGTGCAATACGTCCTTAGTCATGACATCTTTAACTTTTAAATTCATATCTGGTACGAATTTTAAATCTCTTGTTGTAATGATGCCCAAAAGAGTCTTATTTTTATCCACTACTGGGAGTCCACTAATTTCATTTTCATACATTATCATTTCAACTTCAGAAACCGTTAATTCAGGCGATACTGTAACTACGTCTCTAACAACCAAATTTTCAGCTCTTTTAACGGCACTAACTTGTTTTACTTGTTCTTCGATAGTCATATTTCTATGAATTACTGCCATTCCTCCCCTTCTTGCTAATGTAATGGCCATTTCTTTTTCTGAAACCGTATCCATTGCTGCAGAGATTACAGGCACATTTAATTCAACACCTGATAAGTTAGTACTTAAACTTGTATTCTTTGGCTCCACATATGATTTATTAGGTATTAATAAAACATCGTCGAATGTATATGCTTTTTTAGCATTGTAAATTTTGTCTGAAAACAAATTATCACCATATATCCTTTTTCATATATTGAATGAATTAGTATATAAATACTTTGGATAACATATTATTTACTAAATTTCGATACGTTATCACAATATTATAAACATTATTTATACATATAATAAATATGATTTTAAAAATATATAATTAAAACTCAAAGTAGTAGTAGTAGTAAGCAATAATAACTAATAACGATTAATATTGATAATATAGGGATGATACCATTAAAAACGATGAACTTTCAAAAATATCTAAAGAATTAATGTCTGGTGCTACAATGTTAAGTAAACATTGTAAAATATGTAATTTCCCATTATTTGAAAAAAATGGGGTAGAATATTGCCCAAATTGTAAAAATAATGAGGAAAATAATATTAAAACTACAAATAAAAATAATATAAAGAGCATAAATGATGATAATAAATATCTAAAAGATATTAAATATAGTGCAATATTAAATAATAAAATAGATTTTTTATGTAATTTACTCGAAAAAGAGACAGATTTAGATAAAATACATAAAATTAGCCAATTGATATTAAATTTATTAGAACTTTCTGAAAAATTAAGCATTTTTGAAAAAAAATAAAGCTAAAAATTAAAGATATAATATAAATTAAAGATATAAAGTATTAAGAAGATATTTAATCCTATTAAAAATATTAAATAAAATGTTTAAGAATTATTAAATATAATATTTGCAGAATTTTCTAAACCAATATATCCACCAATTCCATCTAAAAGCATCTGTACTGCGATTGCCATTAGCATTAAACCCATTAACTTTGTAAGAACGTTAAATCCTACTTTTCCAAGCTTTTTTTCAAGGTCTTTTGAGAATCTCAATATGATATATGATATTGTAATACACATTATTAAAGCTATTGTCAAGTAAGCTAAGTGTATATAACTACCGGATTGAGCAGTTAACGCTATCATTGTACTTATAGCACCAGGTCCTGCATATAAAGGAATTGTAAGGGGAACTACAGAAATATCTTCCACTTCTTGACATTGTTCAGGCAGATTAGATTTTAAAGCCCTTTGTTTTGTAGAATTACCTGTGATAATCTCCAAAGCCACAATAAACACTAAAACACCGCCTGTAATACGTATAGCAGGTATTGATATACCAAAGAATGCTATTATGTACTTCCCCAATATTCCTGAAACAATTAATAATAAAAATGCCGAAATCATCGATTTTTGAATTACTTTAATTTTTTCAGATTCAGAATAACCACTCGTTAAAGATAAAAACGGAGGTATCACCCCAAAAGGATTTAATATAGCAAATAACGATGAGAACAGTATAAAAATCATTTGAAAATCAATTACCATAAATACACACCTTGAATATTATTGAATTATAAGATTAGTACCTATAGACAATCATATATTTAAATATATGTGATATATGCACAAAATTTAAAAATTGATACATCCAAAATAAATAAACTTAGATAATAGATAAATAAATTATAAACAAAAAGTAAATAACTAAAAAAATAACTAAAAATTATTAATTTAAATGGTAAAATACTTAAATTAATTTATAACCAGTATTATTACCTTTTGAAATAATTATATCGCCTTCCAATCCTTCCCTATCAAAAAATTCATTAGAATATTCGATAATTTCTTTTTTATCACCTAATGAATATATTGTAGGCCCAAAACTCGATAATCCACTGTATGAAATATTTTGTAAATGAATAAGTAGATTTTTTAAAGTAGACTTTTGCAATTGTACTTCTGCACCTTTAAAGCCTAATCCTTGTATCTCATTTATACATTCTCCAAATGATTTCATATTATTTTCAATAATTGCAGGCATCATTTTCATAAGTACAAGTCTACAAAATCTATTTACATCAATTTCAGGTACTGGACAGAATTTTTTAAAGATATCCACTTCTTTTTTATCAGCCACTTGTTCTTCGACAGGGATTTTAGGAATTGTTAATACAACATCCCAATCAAAATTATGCCTAAATAAAAGTGGTGCTGTTTTAACATTTTTTGATGCAGAAGAAGGTTTATAATCTATCTTTTCAGCATTTCTTCCAAAAGTATGCCCTCCATCTACAATAAAACCACCATATTCAAATCCTGAAACACCAATACCCGAAGTTCCCCCCCTTCCAGTTAATTGTGCGATAGAATACGCATCTAAATTATAACCATATATGGAAGAAGTTAATTTTCCAGTGGATAGAGAAACTTGTGTACCACTACCTAATCCAGTGTGGGCAGGGATTACTTCCTTTAATTTTAAAGATATTCCAGTTTGACCAATTTTATTTAAAATGTTATTTGCAGAGGTATACATTCTATTATATAGAGCTTTTAAGTCCTCTTCGGCAGTTTTATTTGATATAGAGCTACTAAATTCTATTTCTATCTCATTACTTTCTTTACCCACTATTTCACAGTTTGGATAATCCAGTGTAGCCCCTATTCCGCCGTCAATTCGCCCGACACTTCCATTCATGTCTATAAGTCCCATATGTACCCTGCACGGGGATATTATTTTCATAATGCTCTACTCCATTATTAAAATACCAATTACAGTAGATATATCAATATTGATATTATTATTTATACAAATTACAAATTTATATGAGTTTTGAATTAATTACTATATTAAAATTACGATATAATAAATTTATTTTATTATATTAATTCTTCCATTAAGTCCCCTCTTGTAATGATACCTTCCAAAACACCATTATTTACAACAGGTAATCTATTTATTTTTTTATCTGCCATTATCGTAGCTGCGTCAGATATTGAAGAATCTAAAGTTATATAAATGACTTCAGTAGTCATTATTTCCGAAACTTTAGTTTTTAAAGCTTCATTTATTTCTTTTCGGTATTCGTCCATTTTAAAGATTGTTTTTAAAGGCAATTCTACTAAATCCAATGGTGACGGGGCTATTAGATTTATATCACTATCTTGAACAACCAAAGCTCTTATAACATCGCTTTCAGAAACCATACCCACTAAATAATTATCAGCATCTAACACAGGAACGCCACTTATTTTATGAGTTCTTAATAGCTTTATCAAATCATATATCTCGTCATCTTGTTTAATTGTAATAGGTTTTTTCATAATCTCTTTTATAGCCATATCTATCAACTGCCATACAATAACTATACTTTGTAATTTAATATAATTATATAATTAATATATTTTAATTTAATACAAAACTAATATTAATAAAAACTAATATTAATAATAAGAAATAATATACTTTTAAATTTATTGTTTATCGATTACATAATATACCATAAATTTATAAATTAACATATATTAAAAACTTAATTTTCGATACAAATATTCTAATATACTTTTTAACCTATATTTTATATATCTTAGCACATATTTATATTGTACATATTTAATCATCGATAAGGAATCTTTGAAGATAATTTTAAAATATAATTTAAGTTAAAAATAGAGTTTTATAGATAATTTACACGTGATACTATGATTAAAATTAATAACGGACATAATGAATGTGAAATACATTTAATAGGTACTGCACACGTCTCTGATAAAAGTATAGAAGATGTATCAAAAGCCGTTAAGGAAATAAACCCTGATATTATTGCTATTGAACTAGACCAGAATAGATTCTTTAAAATGTTCCAGGAACGTAGTGGAACCATATTTTCAAAAAATCTAAACGGAAACAAATTATCATCAATTTATGTAGTCCAGGAATTAGAAACTTTAAACGCAGTTAATGAACAGTCAAACGATTTAGAACCCCAAAATAAATTTGAGCCCGTGGAAACAATAGATGATGTAAAAGATAACAAAAAACATGTTATGTTATTAGAATTATCAAATAAGGAAGATTTAGCAGTTAAAGAAAAAAAATTATTGATAATAGCAGATAAGAAAGGCAGAATAAATTCTTTATCATACCTAATCCCAAAAATTAAGGAAGAAATAGAATCAGAAATTATTGATAACGACGAAAATTTACAGGATGAATCAGGAATACAAGAAAATATATCGTATGATTTAATGCCGATAAACTTGAAAAACTACCACATTCTAAAATTACCATTAGAAGATAAGCCTATGGATTTAATGAGTGCAATAAAAAATAATAAAATGAGCCAATATCTATTACATAATATATTAGCAGATTTTCAAAAAAGTATCGGTGAAAAATTCGACATAAAACCCGGTAGTGAAATGAAAGAAGCTATTTCGTTAAGTATTAATGCTCAAAAACCACTTTTACTAATGGATAGACCTATAGACATTACCCTATCAAGATTAATAAATAGTATGAGTTTAAAAGATAAAATAAAATTATTTACGGACTTATATAGCAATGATAGTGAAGACATAGAAATTGACAAAGAAACCATTAATGAAATGATAGGGAGTGCGGATGAATTAATTGAAATATTAAAAGATGCTTCACCGACATTTTATACAGTGTTAGTTGATGAAAGAGACAAATATATGGCTAAAAATCTATATGATTACAGCTTTGGAAGAGATAAAATCGTTGCAATAATCGGTGCAGGCCATAAAAAAGGTATTATTAATTATTTAAAAGACTTAGAAGATAAAAAAACAATTAATGTCTTAGAATTAATGGAAACTAAAAAAAAAGATTCCCTTTCTAAAAAAATATTCAAATGGATACTTAAATTAATACCTTTTGCAATATTAGCGGTTATACTCTATGGATTTTATATTGCATCGTCAAATCCCGAACTATTGAAGCAATTGACGATAGAATGGGTGTTAATAAATGGAATATTGTCTGCATTGGGCGTAATTATAGCAAGAGGTAAACCAATAACTGCAATTGTTGCGTTTATAGCTGCCCCGTTAACTTCTTTATGCCCGTTTATCGGAGCAGGATGGGTTGCAGGAGCTATGGAATTGAAATATAGACCAGTATCTATTAACGATATACAAAATATATTCAAAGTGGATACTATTAATCAACTTTTAGAAATAAATACCATGAAAATTTTAATGGTTGCTGCTTTGGCGAATTTGGGTAGTACGATAGGTACTTTGTACTTTTCTGCAAGATTTTTGGGAGCTTAATTCCCATATTTAAAAATAAATTTTTTTATATATTATATTTTATAACATTACATTATTTTTTTTTATTTTTTTTATATTAATTTTTATTTGTTGAAATCAAAAGATTATTATAACCATACAGTAATATATTAAATATAATATATAATAGATATTAATGTTAAACGGTGAATTTATTTATGAATTGGAAAGGGCACGTTATTTTAGGCATAATTATGGGATTACCTTTTATATCATCTCCAGAACAGATTTTTTTAGTTGTTGCAGGTGCTTTATATCCAGATTTAGACCATGACGTAAAATCAGAAATCGTTAATAGGGGGCTATATATTGCAGGGGGATTCTTAGCTTTGTTGATATTGAGCTACTTGTTCAAACCAGCGTTTTTTAATTTAGATTATTTTATAGCCGCAGTACTAACGGCTGTAATCTATGCAATACCTTACTATGCAGACCATAGAGGATTAACCCATACATTCGTAGCAATGATACTTGGTTCAATCGCTTTAGGTTATATAGTACTCAAATTATCAATACTATCGCCCATAATCGCTTGTATCATTGCCCTAATTATGGTAACTAACGATAAATTATTGGCAAAAACAATATCCATTGCAGTTGCAAGCTGGGTAGCATTTTACTTCTTAATACCGCCCGTTTTAAACCTTAACGGCTTAGCATTTTACGTAGTTCCAATATTTATGGGATATTTATCCCATATTGTAGGAGATTGCATAACTCCAATGGGCTGTAAAGCTCTTTATCCACTAAAACGCACTTTAAGGAAACCCGAAGCCATAGTTATGGGGATACTTTGGTTATTGGGAGTTATATACGTTCACAAAATTTTATAAAATAATAAAATAATAAAATGATAATGCAAAAAAGAAAGTTTATTCAAATTATAAACTGCAAATATAATTTCAAATTTAAATCAGTAGTTTATTAAATAATAAATTACAAATATTTTTAATAAGAAAATATCTAATTAGATATAAAAAAATTTAATATATTAGATAAGGAATAGTATAAAAACTGAAATAGGGGTGAAAAAATCACCAATTTCGATTCAAAAGAACCTATAAAACTTACCCATAAAATAGATATCCCATTAGACGTTTGGGAAGAAAATATATCAGAATACATTGAAAATTATAATGCAATTACCAAAGGAACTGGTAAATTATTTATATTTGCCGGAGACCAAAAAATAGAACACCTAAATAATGATTTTAAAGGTGAAGGAATATCTATTGAAGACTCCAATCCAGAACATCTGTTTAAAATTGCTAAATACGGAAAAATAGGTGCTTTTGCTACTCAGTTTGGATTATTATGTAGATATGGTCGAGACTATCCAAGTATAGATTATATCGTAAAATTAAATTCAAAAACTAATTTAGTTGAAAGTTGCCAAAAAGACCCATTAAGCACTTTGTTGATTGATATTTCAGACGTAATAGAATTCAAAAAAAGAACGGGTCTAAATATAAGGGGTGTAGGATATACACTATATTTAGGTAGTGAATTCGAAAGTGAAATGTTATCCAAAGCAGGTCGAATAATCCACGAAGCACATAAAAATGGATTAATAGCAGTTATTTGGATATATCCACGAGGAAAAGCTGTTCGAAATGAAAAAGAACCCAAAATAATTGCTGGTGCCACAGGGGTAGGAGCCTGCATAGGTGCAGATTTCGTAAAAGTTAATTATCCACAGTCTAAAGAGCCAGAAATAGATTTTAAAGATGCAATAGCTTCTGCAGGTAGAACCAAAGTCATATGTGCCGGGGGTTCCAGTAAAAAGCCAGAAAAGTTTTTAAAAATTCTTTCTGAACAAATAAACATTAGTGGAGCTTCAGGTTGTGCAACGGGGCGAAATATTCATCAAAAATCATTGTTGGATGCAGTAGCATTAACCTATGCTATTAATGAAATAGTATACAATAATAATACCATAGATGACGCATTAGAGTTTTTAAAACCTGAATTAAAAGAAAAAATAAGGGATGAAATACTTTTAAAACAATATGAATCTGAAAAAATAAAATAAAACAATATATTGCATACAAAAATTAATTTGGTGAAATTATGGATATGGATATGGAAATGATTGTTAATTTAATAGATGTTCTTGAAAAAAAAGGGGTGGGCGTTCAACTATCTGTTGAAGACCAGAAAACGGTGGAAATTACTGTTAAAGATAAAAAAGTAGATATAAATATTGTAAAACCTGCAAATATTGGTAAATTATTAAAAGAATTAGATTTACCAATGGGAAAATAAAGATAGTTAAATAATAATAATAATAATAATAATAATACTAAAAATAATAATAAAAATAATAAAAATAACTAAATAACCATAATTAAATAAATGGGGCAATTAATTAATAAAATATATTAAAATAAAAAGTAATATTATTTTAATTCATATTATTTTTTAACTTTTTTACAACAAAATCTTTTTTAGCAATTGCTTCATCACAGGATTTTGCGACTTTAGACTTCATTTCTTCGAAATTTTCAGGTTTTTGTTCTCCAACTATCTTTTTAACTGGAGTATATGCAGCTTCCCTAAACTTAGGAATTAATGGGATTTTTTCACCATTTTCAATTAAATAACTTACATTTCCTTCAGCTACAATACCAATAACTTCAGCACCAGCATGTTGCTTAATTTCTTCAACTTTATCTTTTGGCGCTATAATTAATAAACTGTCTATTGAAACTCCCAATGGGTCGATATTAAGATTTTCCAGCATTTTTAATACTTTTTCATCTACTAATTTGTAAACTTCTTCCTTTTCAATTTGTAAAGATACATTTGCAGTATTTGATATTTCATAAGCATCTCCCCTAAGACCCCCATTAGTTACATCAGTCATTACGTGAATATCTTTTAACAAACCTGCTTTAATCAATCCCTTACAAGCTTTTAGGAAATCAACGTTTATAGTCTGGTTTATAGCATCAAAATCTCCATAATACAAACCTGTTGTGGAGATTGTGCCTCCGCCACTACCTTTAGTCATTAAAATTACATCCCCTACTTCGGCTCTTTTTCTCGCAGTAGGTTTTCCTTCTTCTATTACACCAATTGCAGCTACAGAACTTACTAAACGCTCGCCCAATACCATATCACCGCCTACTCTTAAAGTACTACCTGCAACCAATGGCACATTTATAGCTTCAGAAACTGCACAGATTCCTGCAGTATATTCTAAGATTTTTGCAACGTCTCCATCGTCTGCTAAGTGTACATCACTGATTAAAGCTACTGCATCAGCACCCATAACATAAACGTCCCTTAAAGCAGCTCTTGCTACGTGGAAACCTGCTAAAAATGGAAAATCACTTAAACGTGAGTGCGTACCATCTACTGCCATTACAACATATTTTGCATCAGCTTTTACTACGCCAGCATCATCTTGTTCAGTGCTATCCACTTCAGTCTCTTGATTAGTTGTTCCAATTATACGGGCTATTTCCCGGTGTACAAAGAAATCACCTTGTCCTCTACTACCAACACCCATTTTACCCATTGTAACGTCGGAAATACTTGAACCTAAAACATATTTTAAATCTTCGTCATCGATTTCCACGTATTTTTCTGTTGTTTTAACTTCTTCAATTACGGCACTTACAAATTTTTTTGCCCAGTCTTCATTTACATCTTTTATCTCTAAAACACGCTTAAAACCAGCATCTATTATTTTATCTTCAGAAACACCGTTTTTTAAATTTCTCCTAACATATCCTTCGATATCCATATGAAACACCAACATATTATGATATTTATAAATTATTGAAAATATTAAAAAGTCTTAATATTTTATTAAGATATACTACTAAAATAACAAATACAATATATAATACAATATTATTAAATCGTTAGTAAATTCAGATTATAAAAATAAAATTTAAAGATAATTATGTAATTTATTTGGACAATATTCAATTATCAAGGCAAATTATGAGAATAATTGAATATACCAAATAATGATCGATAATCGATAATCAATAAATTTAATTGATTAATTTTCGCCTAATTTTAATATAGCTTCTGCAATGTCTCCATTAGCTTCTTCCAATACTTTTTTAGCTTCTTCTTCGCTAACATTACATTGTGAAACTACCATTTCAATGTCTTCTTTTGTAATGTCCAATTTTACTTCTACATCTTCAATTTTTTCAACAGTTTTTGCAACTTTTTTTGCCCTACCAGTTATAGAATATGTCTTATTACCCATCATATCCATTACTTGAACTTTTGGTTTTTCAAAAACTAATAGTTTATCTTCTAATTCGATGGTAACTTTTAACGCTTTAACGTCCTTTGCGTCCATACCCATATCTTTCATCATATTTTGCATTTGTTTTATCATTCTTGGATTCATTCTTCCTCCACCTGGAAACATAAAAACACCTCTTATAAGTTATAGAAATTCCTAAATTATCAGTAATTTAGCATATAATACATTATCTTAAAATTAATAATCATTATAATATGATAATGACGATTGCTTATAAATTATAGATATTTATACAATATATAGTTTTTCAATCTAATTAACCAACAAATTTAAATTAACAATATTATGAAATTCAATTCATAAAATATATATTAAATACAACCATATTAATCATAACATACAATTTACAATCTAAATTATACAACCAATATTATCATACAAAATAATTAATTTTTATAAAATCATTTAATGAATAATAATTGTAATAATTGTACTATAATAGATTAAGTACCATAAGATTATAAAATCTATAAAATTTGTTTGGGCTAAAAATTAATGAGGGCATATTATGGATATAAACAGCAAACCAATAATTAAAAAAGCAATTGATAAAATAAATGAATTTGGAAACCAGATTGAAAGAGAAGTAAAAATTATGCACGTATGTGGTTCTCACGAACATACTATTTGTAATTACGGTATTAGAGACGTATTACCGGACAATATAACTGTTGTTCCAGGACCTGGCTGTCCTGTATGTGTTACTACACAAAAAGAAATCGATGAAGCCATTTATTTAGCAGAACAAGGTTATACTATAGCCACATTAGGGGATATGTATAGGGTGCCAGGTAGTGATAAATCATTGATGCAATTACAATCCGAAGGTGCTGACGTTAGAATAGTATCAGGGATACCGGAAGCTGTTAAGATAGCAAAAACCACCGATAAAAAAGTAGTTTTCGTTGCAATTGGATTCGAAACGACTGCTCCGACGACTGCTGCCGAATTATTATCAATTAAAGCTAAATATGACAGCAATAAAAATTCAGCAAATGAACTTAATTTTTATATACACAATTGTCATAGGCAAACACCGCCAGTTATGGATTTTTTACTTGGAGGGGGCTCCAAATTAAATTTAGACGGATTTATATGTCCCGGACACGTTTCTACAATTACTGGTTTAAAACCGTATTATGCACCTTGCGAAAAATACCACGCTCCAATGGTTATTGCAGGTTTTGAGCCTACTGACGTGCTCATGTCATTAGTAATGCTATTAAATCAAATAAAAGATGATGTTGCAAAAGTAGAAAATGAATATATTAGGGGAGTTAGGGAAGAAGGAAATGTCGTTGCTCAAAAAATGATAAACACGGTATTTACAGATAAAGATGTAGCTTGGAGAGGTTTTCCAGTTATTAAAAATGGGGGCTTTGAATTAAAAGATGAATTCAAGAGATACGATATTAAAAATATAATAGATATGCCAGAAATTAAGGAAAAAATAAATAAAGGATGTATATGTAGTGAAATACTAAGGGGCGAAAAATTACCAACAGATTGTAAATTATTCGGAAAAGCTTGCGACCCTATCAATCCAGTAGGTAGCTGTATGGTATCAGATGAAGGAACCTGTAGAATATTCTACAAATATAAAAAATTAATATAAATGATAATCTAAATTGTAATTTAAATATTTTTAATTAAAGAAGAAAAAAATAAGAAAGTAGAATAATATACTAAAAATATAAGAATATTATAAAAATATAAATAAATTTAACCGTTAAATGATGGGAAAATATGAAAAATAAGGATGATACAAAAAATACTGATAAAATGGATTTTAAACCCATACTAAAGGAATATAACAAATGTAATGTTTGTAAAAAATCCATAGCTACCATTTCAGAAATATCACATATTGTTGAAGAATTGTTAGAAATATCTGCAATATATCTACCAATGGACATAAAAAAAGCACTTGAAAATTCTGAGAAAATCGAAGAAACGGAGATATCAAAAGATATTTTAAAGGCAATTGTTAGAAATAATGAAATTGCAGAAGAAAAAAACATACCTTTGTGTCAGGATACAGGAGTGCCCGTTATATTTTTAAAAATTGGAAATAACATCAATTCAACAGATGTAATAAAAATAATGGAAAATATACAGTATGGTGTTGAAAAAGCTACCGAATCAGTGCCTTTAAGACCAAATGTAGTTAATCCATTGACTCGAGAAAATTTAAAAACAAATACGGGGTTAGGCTCACCTTTTATAAATATAGAATTTGATGAAAAACTTGAAAAAGAAATTGAAATAACAGTTTTTCCAAAAGGTGCGGGTAGCGAAAATATGAGTGCTTTAAAAATGTTAACTCCTGCAGAAGGAATTAAAGGCATAAAAAAATTTGTATTGGATACTGTAGTAGCTTCAGGAGGTAAACCTTGTCCCCCTATTGTATTAGGTGTAGGTATTGGAGGTACTGCAGATTTATCACTTAAATTAGCAAAAAAAGCACTTTTAAGGAATTTAGGTACAAGGAATAATGATAAAAATATTTCAAAAATGGAAGTTGAGTTATTAGATATGATAAATTCATTAAATATTGGTGCAATGGGACTTGGTGGACTTACAACCGCTTTAGACGTATTCATCGAAATCAACGGTTGCCATACTGCTTCATTACCTGTTGGAATTTGTATTCAGTGCTGGGCAGATAGGAAAGCTACTGCAAAAATTAAACTTCCATAATCTTAATTTTGATTAGTCTAAAAAATAAAATAATTAAAAAAAGTTAATTAAAAAATTAATTTAAATATATTATTCAAGATATATTAGTCAATAATACTTGCATTAATATCTTTTAATATTATATATTTTGGTATTTATCAATGTATTGCATATTAATTAAAATAAATTAATTGCATTTGTTTTTTTAAGAATTTTTATCATAATTTCTGGTATCATTGTGGTAATTACTGATTTATCCGAATTTTCAACAACTTTTTTGTCATTGCCGTCGCAAGCATAAGCATTGATACCATTATCATTTAATATTTTAACAGTTGCTTTTTCTACCCAGGGGTCCATATCACTAATATAAACCTCTTCAGGATTTAAATTATTAGCAATACCCCAAGAAATATACCTTGCACCCAATAAACCTAATTTATCGTAATTTCCAAGTTCTTCCCCCAAAGAAGTCAAGTTTTTACCAAAATAAGGCTTTCTACCCAAATTACTATCTTTAACAGTTGTCCAGTGCGCATCGCCCATGAAATAATTACCAACAGTTTCGGGATAAATATAAGTTTTATCATTGTATGTTAAAAACTTATTACCTTTAGCTATCGCTTCTAATTGTGTTTTAGTAGCCAAGCATATATTTAAATTAGATAATTCTTCTTTTACAATACTTAAAACCCTTGGAAGTCCAAAATTAGTTCTTTTTGCAGTTCCTGGGGCATAACCGCACATATAACCATGGTGATTACCTACAAAACCAGTTAAGATAACATTTAAACCACTTCTAAGCCCCACCCTACATTCATCTTCATAAGCCCCATTTGTAGCCACCACACCACCCCTTACCAAGATACGTGAAGCTACAATTGATTTAGCAAAATCTTTTAATCTATCATTTGAACGGTTAAATGGGCCCCCTTCAACCACGAATACATCTACATCTAAATCGTTGCATGCAGTTAATCCAGTTATTAAATCATCATAACCATCACCGATGTGAAAAATACCTTCAATACCTTTTCCAAATTTCTTTGATGCTTTAACTACTTTTTCCATTTCGTCAATAGATGCACTGTGTTCTTCCCCACCTTGCTCTTTTACGACGTTTACACAAACGGTGGATGATTTTTTTATCCAATTTTCAAATTCATAAGCATATTTATGCTCTTTATCTAAAAGACGTTTGTGTATTCTATCTTTTGGACAGCCCGTATATGGAGGACCTTGATTATAACATTCGCCCATACAATGCGTTATTTCTTTTGGGAATCTCATAGGTCCATTTTCACCGAAATGGTCCAAATCAAGAGGTACGTCCACCAAATTATAGATTTTCTCCATCACTTCAAAAGGAGTCATACTCTCCTTTTCAGCAATGTCTGCTATGGCATATGCACACAAATGTATAGGAAAACCCATATGGTCTGTTAATGTACAGTTTTCTAAGAATTGCCTTAAATCTAATGTGGAAGAACATGGACCCACACCCAATTCCACCAAATCACAACCCATTGGAAATTTTCTAAAATTATTGCCTATTTTATACAATTCTTCAAGTTCAAAATTCCCCAATACATCAACTATTTCAATTATATCAGATTCTTTCAATTTATTGCGTATTAATTTATTATTAATTATTCCTTTTAACTCCAATGCAGCCATGGGGTCATTTATGGAGTCTTTAATTAATTCTTTCATATTATAACCTCATTATCAAATTTTAATTGAATTAAAGTTATTTAACAAGATTTTATAAATAATCATTATAAAATAGATACTAAAAATAAATTAGGTAATTAGTAGAGTAAATATGATAAATAGGTGTAAATTAATAATTTAAAGTAATAATTAAATCATTAACATTATTTACAAATAATATCAGGTTTTAATCCAAGTTCTTCAATCATTTTGCACACGTTATTTAAATTACCTGTTTTTGGACTTCCCACACCCACAATATTCATTGGATGATTATCTGGAATCACAGTAGCCACATTACTTGCTCCAGCCATTAACGCATATTGCATCAATTCTGCCCCAATGGTTGGTGTAGGGGAAGTTATCCTAATATTTGGGAACATTAGCCTTGTAATTGCTATTGTTTTTGCTTGCTCCAATGCTGAACATTTTGGATGATGTTCCATAGGTGTATTTTTGTATGGATTAAATCCCATTATCGGAATTTCTTGAACATTTAAATCTTTTAAAAAATTTAAATGATTAACCCTATCTTCATAAGATTCACCTATTCCAATTAAAAGTCCTGAAGAAAGTTCAACTTCGTGTTTTAATATGTTTTCACATACTTCTATTCTATCCTGTAATTTTTCACCCGGTTTTACGGAGTTAAATACATTTTCATTGATACTTTCTAAATTACAACATATTGTATCAACATTATTATTTTTTAAATGAATTATACAGTTTTCAGTTAAATCTGCCCCTGCATTAACTAAAACCTTCAAATTAGAAACTTTTTTAACATTTTTTAAAGCTCTTAATACTTCTAAACCATCATAACCATGTCCTGATGAACAGCTTACTCTTTTAAGTCCCGAAGATTGTATTGCTTTCGCAGAATTCTGTATCATTTCGTCAGAAGTCCTAAAAGGCTTTACATAACCTTCCGTAGATGTTCCTGCGGCATAACCACAATATTTACATTTTGGAACTACACTACAAATATTTGTAATGTGTATTGTAGAAGTTATTTCAATAGAATCAAAAAATAAATCCCTCAATTGTGAAGAAATTGAAAATAATTCTAAATAATCAGCTATTTTTGAGATACTAAAAAGTTCTAAAGCTTGTTTTTTTGTAATTAAACTATTTGATAAGTTATTTTTTTGGAGCAAATTAACATATTCTTCATTTGTATAATCATAATTAGTAATATATTCCGCCAAACTTGTTTCGTCCGTAATTTCAGCAATATTAAAATCTTCTGCCATTATTTTATGGATTTTTGAGTTTAATTCCTGAAAATTATTTCTTATTTCACCAAGTGACATTTGAACACCTCGTGTAAATTAAAAATAAACAATAAACAAAAATAAACAATAAAAAAAAAGAGAAATTAAATTTAATTTATTGTTTTCCGTGTTTTTCGAGAACTTTTAAGGAAGCTGGTAATATATCAGCTAATGGACCAAAACACATACTGTCTGCAGTACCTGTTAAAGCTACAGGGTCCAATTTTTCTTCCATATTGTTAATTCCTTCGTTTCTCATTAATTCTAAAACTTGACTAATAGCTTCGTCTGCCATCATTTGTGCAAAGTCTGCTGGAGCTCCTAAAATTTGAGTAACTGCATCTCTGTATGCTAAAATACCTGCGTAAACTGGTGCAGTAACCGCTGAACCCATATCACATACCGGGCTAATTAAGTTAGCTGGCATTTTGAAAGCTACACCTCTTGCAGTGTTTGCAATTTTAAAGAATTTTTCAACTGTTTCTTCATCTGCAAATCCTTCTGAAAGGAATACTTGTCCTTTCATTTCAGGAACTGAGCCTGGGTGGTAAGCGATTATGTTTAAATCGTCTCTACCTAAATCTTTAAAGATTTTAGCAAATTTAGGGGTTGGAATTGTACATGCGTGTGTAACAATTGCACCTTCTTTAATGTTTGCTGCGAATTTTTCGATAATTGCAGGTTGGCTTCCACCTTTTGGCAACCAAGTTATAACAATATCTGCATCTTTAACTGCTTCGTTATCATCTGCAGTAACTTTTAAACCTATTTTTTCAGGGTTTACAAAGTGTATACATGCTTTAGGTGGTTTTGGTAATTCTTTTGCTTTAGCTTTAACTGCTTCTCTGATTTCAGGCATAACTTCCTCAGCTTTTCCTGCCAAATGTGCTTCCATTACTTTAGCGTAATCAAAGTTATCTAATACCACAATTTCGTTTTCTTCTGCAAAGCAAGGGTCTGAAACTACTACTTCGTCAATTTCATCAATTAAATGTAATAATTCTGCACCCATTGCAATTGTTGAGTGTGCCATTGCAATTTCTGGAATACCTACTTTTTTAGCCACTTCTGAAACTCTTGAAAAGTTTGTAATTCCAGATGCGGCGTGTGTTCTATAACATCCTGCACCTAATATTGCTACTTTCATAATTACACCTCTAAAGGTTTCTCTAATATAATATACAAGTAAATTATTGTTAGGTATTAAGATATATATACATTAGTATTAGAATTTCTAATACAATAACTTTATATTTAGTATATATTAAAAAATCCAATAACATTAATAGGGGACCCATCAGGAATATTAATATCTAATGGCATACCTAAAAAAATAAAAATTTTATTATCCAATAGTTCCAAATTTGTTAAATTTTCGATTACCAATATTTTATCCAATAATTTTTTATGCATTGTATATTCCCCAATAGAAGCACAATCTGTAGCTATTATGTCAATATCTAAATTCAAAATTTTTTCTAAATATTTATCTAAATTCAAATCATAATCAAAATATTCTGAATTGCCCCATAATTTATACATATTTGTATTTAAAATCAATATTTTAACATTGTTTTTTATAATAAAGTCTTTTAACTCTTGAAATTTATCTTCAATTTCAAAATATTCCGTATATTCTGAATTATATTCAATACATAGTGCATTTTCATAAATTATTTTTTTATTTTTTAATTTTAAATAAGGTTTTGAAATATTATTATTATTATTATTATTATTGCCATTATTAGTCCCAATATGACCTGGAAAATCAATATGGGTACACAAATGTGAATTAAGTTCCAATTTTGATATATTAAATTTATCAAAGCATATTTTGAAAATTTTATATTCCGGGTCGCCTGGAAAAACAAAATTTGTCAAATTATGACTTAATATTATTGGCTCTGCAAAAGTATTTTTCAAATTCATATCATCACCATAATTTAGTGGTAAAGGATGTTATATATTATAAACTATAAAATATATTAAAAATAAAGTTTAATAAATAATACTATTAAAACTAATAAAACTAATAAAAATAATAATAGAACTAAAACTAAAATTAAAAAATAAAATGATAAAAATAACTTGTGATATTTATGAGACATGATTTTCACGCCCATACTCTATATAGTGATGGAGAATTACTGCCATCAGAACTTATAAGAAGAGCTATAGCTTTAAAACATAAAACTATTGCATTAACCGACCACGGAGACATTTCTAATTACAAAGAATTGATAAGAATGGGTCTTGAAACCAAAAATGAGTTAAAAAATTATTGGGGCATCAATGTGATTGCAGGAATTGAATTAACACATATACCTCCAAAATCAATACCTAAACTTGCAAAAAAATGCAAAGACGAAGGTGCTGAATTAGTCGTGGTACATGGAGAGACGTTAGTAGAACCTGTTGAAGAAAAAACAAACTATTATACGTCATTATCTTCCGATGTAGATATACTAGCACACGGTGGATTAATAGACCAAGAAACTGCTCAAAATTTAAAAGAAAATGATATTTATTTAGAGATAACCTCCAGAAAAGGTCATTCATTATCAAATGGGTGTGTTTTAAACGTTTCTCGAAAATATGGTATCCCTACAGTGATTAATACTGATTCACACGCCCCAAGTGATTTAATTTCTTACGAATTTGCTAAAAAAGTAGGTTTAGGCTGTGGAATGACTTTTGAAGAAGTTGAAAAATCACTTACGACCAATCCATTGAATTTACTTGAAAAAATAGGAATAAAAAAATAAAATAACGAATAATGGTAAAAAATAGAAATAAAAACTATTAAAAATAAAAAATAATAAAAAATAATAAAAAATAATAAAATTAGAATAATAAAATTAGAATTAATAATTATAATTTATTCATATATTTTTAAACTACATATATCATTATTAATATCATTAGAAGGGTCTAAAACTTTTATATCACATAAAGAGTTTAAACCTTGCTTTTCTGCTGTTTTTTGAATTCCTAATTTTTTAGACGTTTTTACATTTAATACATAAGCATCTAATTTATCAACTTTTATTTTATTCGCTGCAACTGCCCTATGATGGCCATCTATAATTAAGTATTTAATAAGATTTGTTTTGATAACGATTAAAGGCTCTGCCAAACCACGTTCTAATTCATAAATCCGGCCATATAACTCATCCTCATAGACTTTATTTTGAGTTGGCTTAAGATCCTCTACATCAATCACATCTTTATAAACTTCCAAATCATAACCTAAATTTCGATAGGTTTTAACAATTTTTTCCAATTTTTTAGGGGTTGTCTTTTCAATCTGAGACCTTAAAACATCGGTGTTTGTAAGTATGCCCATTAAATTATTATTTTTACCCACAACAGGCAGTTTTGAAAAACCAGTTCGGAACATTATCCTCCCCATATTTAATATATCTGCGTCAGGGTATGTTACAACCATTTCACCGATGTCTGTCATAATATTCTTTATTTTTTCGTCTTTTTCTTTTCCAATCAAATCGTGTACAGAAACTATCCCTAATAGTTTTCCAGATTCTACAATCGGAAAAGTATCGTGAGTAGTATCTTCTACGAGTTTTATTGCATCGCATACGGTAGCATCCAATGGTAATGTATTAACTTTTTTGGTCATATACTCTCTTACACTCATATGATATCCCTACTCATAATCGTCATATAATTTAAAATAATATATTCCAAAATACTATTTTAAATTAATGGTTATATCAAAAATATATGAGAAGATTATTATTTTTATATTAAAAATTATTAAAAATAAAAAATAAAAATAAATTGAAAAATAACTTAAAAAAGACCAAATAAATTAAATAATTAAATAATTATAAGATTATAAGATTATAATCTTATTCGGAAGTATTATTTGAAGATTCATCTTCATAGATTCCCATTGTAGACAATATTTTATTTTGAATAGCTTCTTCAACCAATTGTCTTAAAGAAACTTTGTCAGATACTGATTCAAAAATTCCCAAAGGAATACATGCCGCTGCAGAAGCTTGATGACCACCACCCATAAAAGCTTCATTCATCAAAGCACCTAAATCAACTCTTAAATCCTTAGTTCTCGCACTAATATGGATATTATCATCTGAAATACCAAATATATATGTAGTGTATATACCTTCCATTTTAAGTAAAAAATCCGCAGCTCGAGGCAATGCGTCTCTATTTTTGATATTTCCAACGTAGGAAAGTGCAATATTTCCTTTAATTATTTTTCTATTTGAAATAGCTTTAGCCAAAACGTCCATAGTTTCAGTTTCCATTTCAGGATTTTCAATCATTTCCAGTACTTTTGTGTCCATTAAACCTTGCAAATAACTCGCAATTTCAAAATCCATCTTAGAAGCATTTCTTTTGAAATTATTAGTATCTGAAACTATTGCGTAATATAATGCAGTTGCAAGATGCCTATCGGGTTCTATACCCAGTTGGATTAAATAAGTCGTTAATATAGTTGCAGTTGCACCTGCCTCTGTTTGGATATCCGAATAATTAGCGGCGATATCCCCATCTTTATGATGGTCCAACAAAATATCGATATCACGAGACCTATCAATCTCAGAATATAGTGAATTATAACTCGAAGAGTCAACTATCGCAATACCACAATATTTATTCATATCCACTTCTAAGATATTTTTTAACTTAATCCCTAATAAATTAACCATTGCCTTATTTTCATCATAACCAATTTTTCCAGCATATGCAATCTTTGAAGATGCACCCCATCTGTCCAAAATAGTTTTTAGAGCCATTGCACTTGCCATTGCGTCAGGGTCGGGGTTATTATGTAGCATTATTAAAAAATGCGCATCAAAACAACAATCGTCCAAATTATTTTCATCGCTACAAAGATTATTATATTTAGTTTTTGCGTCTTCAACTATTTTCCTTAAATCCAATAATTTCCTTCTTAATTTTGATTTTTGTATTTCGTGCACTACATCTTTAGCCGCACTCTCTAATGGGTAAATAACTTTATCAACATTTAAACCCTCATAAAGTTCAGGATACTTTACGATACCCCTTACAATTACGTACGCTCTATCATTTATAGACTGAATTAATTCTGCGATTTTACGGTTTAACTCATTATTATTCGTCATAATTAATATTGTATCAGCTTCGGTGATTTTAGCACGTTGTAAAACTTCTAATTGCCCCGCATCACCCACAATGTGGTTAAATGTTCCATTACTTAACGATTCGAAAACATCTTCGTTAATGTCTATTATAGTAAGTTTGTCCAATTTTTTAGCACAATTTACTACCTTACGACCAAATGCACCATAACCTATTGCTAATATCATATTATGCCTCCATTGGATTGGACGAAAGTATGTGTTATAACATTCTTTAATTTATAAAACATATATCCTTATTAAAATAAAATTAATCTAATATTATTAATAACTAGTAAATAATAAATTTTTAAGTTTTTAAGTTTTTAAATCTTTTAAAATATATTAATTAGTATAACTAATCATATCTTATATTAATAATTATTCGTATATTATCGAACATTATATATACTAAAATTAATTTTTATAAAATATTTTATTTTTTAAAACCATTAATTAAAAAAATTAATCGCAAATAAAATAAATGTTTTTGTTATATTTTTGTGTTTTATCATTATAGTATAAGTATTTTTATGTATATATTTTTAGCGATATAATTTACTAAATTAAAAAAATAAACGTATTTTGTAAATAAATAGTACATTTATTGACGTAATTACATACCCCAAAATACATTATTTTCAACTTTTTGTTTTAACTCGGTGTATCTATTCAAAGCTTCCAATTCATCGCCCCTCAATTCAGACTTATATTCGTGATAGAACTTCCTAACTTCAGGTTCTGGAACTTCTACATATAATATATCTTCTTCCTTGGCATGCCTACCCAATATTAAAGAGCCATCGATTGATATAGGAACTTGCATTCCAACTTTAGCTTCTTTAATAGTTTCTTGTTGATTATTTCTAAGTTCTTTGACATAACCAACCTTTTTACCATCTTCCAACATTAAGTTACTTCCAACTTTCAAAGTACCATATAATACTTCAACACCACATACTGCAGGTGCTTTTTGCCTAAATATGCAATTTGGTAAGATTTTTAAGATTGCTGGTTTTGTTAATTTGTTTAATTCATCAGATTTTAAAGCTTCTTCCATTTCTTTAATCCAATCTTCATAATCTTCAACTAATTTATAGATAATTTTATCTTCAAACAATTTTACATCGTTCTTTTCAATTTCCACTTTTGCATCATTTAATACTTTAGTATTAAAAGCAATTATGGCACCATTGTATGGATTAGACATTGCATAAGAAGTAGCTTCAATTACGTCTTTCTTATTAATCTCTCCAACTTCAGCCTTTTTTATTTTAACATTTTTCTTTCTTAATTCAGTAGCTAAAGCTTCCAATGAACCCATTGTGTCAGCTTTTATAATAATACCTTCATCATCCAATGTAATTTCAAAATCTTCTATTTCTTGGACAATTTCTTCTTTAGCAGATTCAATCTCGGATTTAGAAACTATTCTCAAAGGACTACCTGCAATTACCATATCCAAATCTGGAGCAGATATTTTAACACCGGTGGCGGCCACAATTTGTTTTGAAGGTTTAAACTTATCTCTCGGGTCCATCATTTCGTCTAAAGCCTTAGGTTTTAATAAGGCCTTTACTTTTGAGGTAATTACGCCGTCAGGATTTCCAATAACTATGTAATCGCCCGCTTTCGCAATTCCGTCATAAATAATAGCGTCGATTGTTTTACCCAAACCTTTTTCTTCCTTTATCTCTAAAACGGTTCCTTTTGCATAACCTTCTACATTTAAGCCCAATTTTTGTTCCAAGAACTTTTGAGCAAGACCTGCAATAATTATCAATAAATCTGGTATTCCTTCACCAGTCATTGCAGAAACAGGTATTACATTTATAGTTTTTGTAGTATCTTTAACTCTGGAAAATACATCTGCTTCAAAACCTAATTCATTTAAGGGGGCAATTACATTTTCATACAATTTTATTTCGAATTCCGTCAAAGCATTAGGATGTTGTTTTTGCTCATTGAAATTAGTTATAAAAGGTCCATTGATTGAATTCCAGCCAGATATTTTATCTAATTTGTTCGCTGCAACTACAAATGGAGTTTTACATTGCTTTAAAATGTTTATAGCTTCGATTGTTTGAGGTTTAAAACCTTCATTAATATCTACAACAAGTATGGCAATGTCTGCTAAAGCTCCGCCTCTTTTCCTTAGCGAAGTAAAAGCTTCGTGTCCTGGAGTGTCAATCACTAATATACCAGGTATTGATAAATCGGCTTTAAATATGTTTAACAAATCCTTTGAAACTTTCTTTATAGTCCCAATGGGAATTTCACTTGCACCGATATGTTGAGTAATACCCCCGGCTTCACGAGTTGTAACTCTTGTAGTTCTAATTCTATCTAATAAAGAAGTTTTTCCGTGGTCTACGTGACCCAATACACTTACAATAGGGCATCTTAACGCCATAATATCACCATTATACATCGATAGCTTAAAAAAGTTAAAAATTTAAAATTAAATTAATTTACCATTATAATTTATAATTAATATATGATATATTAAATTATCATTTATATTAGTATGATATATTATATAAAATATGCTAAATAGGATAAAATTATAAAAAAATAAAGTATGATAAACCAGATTTATAAAATCTATTTCAAATACGATAGGGGATAATATGGAAAATTACAATGAAGTAATAAAAAATATGAATTTAAAATTTAGAAATATAGACAATAACAAATTAATATTAGCAATTACCAAAAATAAAGATAATTTAGTGTTAATGACTGCATTTATGAATGAAGAATCACTTAAAAAGACTTTGGAAACCGGATATATGCATTATTACTCTACAAGTCGAAAAAAATTATGGAGAAAAGGCGAAGAAAGTGGAAATATTCAAAAAGTATTGAATATTTATAGGGATTGCGATGGAGATGCATTATTATTTGAAGTAGAGCAAACTGGATGGGCGTGCCATGAAGGTTATATGTCCTGTTTCCACTATGAAATAAAAAAAGATGGAAATTATAAAGCTTTTGGAACTAAATTCGACTAAATACAACTTACAAATATATCAAATATATCAAATTAAATAAAAACAATATAAAAAATCAAACAATTAAAAAGATTTAAAATATAAAAAAATAAAAAAATAAACTATTAATTATTTTTTATTGGGGTAAATTATTTTATCCTCCGTTATTATTGCAGTTATTAATTCAGGTGGCGTACAATCAAACGCATAATTAATTACGGGCACTCCTTCCGCCACTATTCTAACACCGTCAACATACATAACTTCTTCCGCAGAACGTTGCTCTATTTCTATATCCTCCACAGTATTTTCAAAATCAAATGTAGAATACGGTGCTGCAACATAAAACGGTATATTATGATATTTTGCCAAAATTGCCAATGAATAAGTACCTATTTTATTAAATACGTGGTAATCAGACAATATTCTATCCGCACCAACAATTATTTTATCAATTTTACCTTGTTTCATTAAAAAACCTGCGGTGTTATCAGATATTGCCGTTGTTGGAATGCCTTCATAGTGTAATTCAAAACAGGTTAATTTGGCACCTTGTAATCTTGGTCTTGTTTCGTCAGAAATTACAGATACATTCTTTCCAGCATATTTTGCAAATCTAATTGCACTTAAAGCAGTCCCATAAGCAGATGTAGCAAGAGCTCCAGCATTACAATGTGTTAATATCACATCTCCGTCGT
This sequence comes from Methanococcus voltae, assembly GCF_024807655.1. Taxonomy (NCBI): domain Archaea; kingdom Methanobacteriati; phylum Methanobacteriota; class Methanococci; order Methanococcales; family Methanococcaceae; genus Methanococcus; species Methanococcus voltae. The sequence continues at coordinate 529,754 of NZ_JANUCR010000001.1, forward strand.
CAAATAAAGTTTGACCAAGTTCTCCAATTTTTTTACATAACTGAATGTCTTCTTCATGTATCTTTTTTGCTTCATCCAATAAATTAACGCCTTTTTTAAAAGAATCCATACATTTGTCCAATGCCCAAAATAAATTTACTGCCGTAGGTCTTGTTAATTTTAATTCTTTGTACGCCCGGCATATGAATTCATCATCAGAATTTTCTAATTCAGCTAATGCCATTCCGTAAGCTGCAGATACTCCAATAGCGGGTGCACCCCTTACAACCATATCTTTAATTGCCACAACTACGTCTTTATAGGTTTTACACGTGAAATATTCTAATTTATTAGGCAACTTCCTTTGGTCTATTAATATAAGCTCTTTGTCGTCCTCATTCCATATTATAGGTCTAATATCATCCATAGTATCCCTTAATGCTCCAAATTATTATTTCAAATTTATTATTGTATTTAATGTATGTTTAAAATAATAGTATAAAAAATAATATAATTATATAACATATAGTAATAATTACCTAATAATTATCTAAGTTATTATTATATTATTTTATTATATTATTTTGGTGATTTTTTTGAAATTTGTAAAAGAATTAATATCTTATGAAGATGCTAAAAAAATAACGTTTGAAGAATTGAATAAGTTAACAAAAGATAAATATAAAAAATATGATTTAAGCGATTGTTTGAATAAAATATCCTATGAAGACGTAATATCTCCAGCAGATTTGCCAATTTTTAATAAATCAGCTATGGATGGTTATTCAGTAATCGCAGAAGATGTTTTTGGAGCGAGTGAAAGTAATCCAATAATATTAGAAAAAATAGAATTTAAAGAAAGTGATTCAGTTGAGTTAGATAAATTAAATAATTTAAGTAAAAATGTGGTAGGGGACGAAAATTTCGAATTAACAAATGGTTTCGCAACTAAAGTCTCTACAGGCACAAAAATTCCAAATGGTTCAAATGCGGTTGTAATGAAAGAATATGTAAAAGAATACGATGACTACATAGAAGTTTATGGTGGAGTACATCCTTTTGAAAATGTTTCCAAAATAGGAGAAGACCTTAAAAAAGGAGACGTTATTATAAAAAAAGGAGAAATGATTAATCCATACCATATTGCTTTATTAGCTTCCGTGGGCATCCAAAAAATAAAATGTGTTTATTTAAAAATAGGCATACTTTCAACTGGCGATGAATTAATTAGCATTGAAAATTACGGCAAAGAAGCAAATAATAAAAATGATGAAATCAAAAAAATAGATATGGAATATATACATAAAACTGGCTCCATTATAAATTCCAACTCCTTAATGTTAAAATGTCTTTTAAAAAACTGTGGATTTGATGCTAAAACATATCCTCATGTTGAAGACAACCCTGCTAAAATCAAAAAATGTATCTTAGAAATACTTTCTGAAAATGATATCTTAATGACTACGGGAGGCACTTCCGTAGGCGATAGGGATTATACCTTTGAAGAAATTAGCAAATTGGGAGAAATATTATATCACGGGATTAAATTAAGACCTGGAAGACCTGTTGGATTCTCTAAAATTAAACATACTGATACTATAAAATATGTTTATATATTCTCAGGATATCCAGTAGCGGCAGCAATTCAGTTTGAACTACTATTTAATAAATATTTCAAACCATTGCACACATTGAACCTACCATTAACCCGTAATTTCGCATCTTCTTTAGGTAGAACAGACATTATGAGAGTAAAACTCATAAAAAAGTCAGATATAAATACTAATTCAAAACTTTTTGCAGAACCTTTACGGATATCGGGTAGTGGAGTAATTTCTTCACTATCTTCTGCAGATGGCTATGCCATAATTGATGAAAATATTGAAGGCTATGAAAAAGGAGATATTATAACCATTTATTTATTTAAACAGTGAAAATATGACACCGATATTGGCAGTTAATATGATAATATCATTAATTATGGGTTATCATACAAAGGAAATGTCTTTTAAAAAAATACCCTTAATTATAGTGATAAATATTCTTATTTATTATATTGCATACCTTGCATTTAATAATTTCAATAATCTATACGTTAATTTAAAAAATATCGACAATAGTTTACTATTAGAAATTATAATACTATCATATATAGGCTATTATTTAGGCGCATATTCAAAAATAATTATAAAAAAAGACAGATATAGCAGATAATTTAAAAATAATAACTTATATATTAAATTAACTAATAAAATAGAGAAATAATAGATATAAAATATATAAAAGAAATATTGATTAATTGATTAATTCTATTTTCTTCTTTTAATTTTTACAAAATCACCTAATGTATAGGATTCATTTTTAACTTTTGTATCCTCATAAGATTCAGAATCTTCATATAATGATAATCCCAAACTGCTTTCGAGTTTTTTAACGTATTTTTCTTCAGGTTCTAATTCCCCACGCTCTAATTTATGTAATGTAGATTCTTTCATACCAATTTTTAAAGCAAGTTCCTTAGTATTCATACCTTTCCTTTCTCTTGATTCACGTATTAAATCTCCGTAACCTTCCACAACCACCTTTAAATCATCAAACATATCTTTTTTATGACCCATAGGTTTTTTAGCCTTCTTAGGTTTATCAATAGTAGTAGGTGTTGCATTATTTCGGGAATATCGAGAATATGTATTTGGAGATTTGCCAAATTTAGCACATTCTCTACATAACATCATTTCGACACCCTCTACTTTTGATTTATACAATTCTGATGTAATTTTACCGCAAAGTTCACATTCCATAATATCACCTTTAATATAGTTTATATTGAATTATATTATCTTATATTTTAACATATATATTATTGTATATTTTTAAATATAACCAAAATCTATTAATTATATATAGTTTAACTACTTATTTAATTACATATCTAATTTTATAATTCATAATCTACTTACACTAACTCAATTAAATATATAAATATAAGAACTTAGAAATGTATTAAAAATATATAAGTAGTATATAAAAAATATATTAAAATATAATATTTAATTGTAAAATAAATAAATACTATTTATTAAATATAACAATATTAATTTAAAGTGTATTGAAAATTTAAGTATTTTATATAAAATATTAAAATAAGGATACCTCTTTAAAAATCGAGGAGGCATAACATGAACTATCCTGAAGACTATTCAAGCGAAATAAACGAATTAGACCTTGATGAATACAAGGAAAGGAATTATATAATGGATTTGGAAAATAAAATATTGAGAGCTGAATTGAAAAATAAAGACATATCAAGAGAAAATAGTCAGCTTAAAAAAGAAAATGAAATTTTAAAAAGAGAATTGGATAAATTAAGAATCCCTCCACTCATAATGGGTACTGTAATTGACAAAATAAGTTCCAGAAAAGTAGTTGTTAAAAGCTCTACGGGCCCAAATTTCTTAGTAAATATTTCACAATTTGTAGACCCTGAAGAAATAGTGCCTGGCGAAAGAGTTTGTTTGAACCAGCAAACACTTGCGGTAGTTGAAGTTCTTTCCAAAGAAAAAGATTATCGAGCTATGGCTATGGAAATAGAAGAAAAACCTAACATTACATTTGATGAAATTGGTGGATTAAGCACCCAAATTAGAGACATTAAAGAAGTAGTAGAATTACCATTAAAAAAGCCAGAACTATTTGAAAAAATAGGTATAGTACCTCCAAAGGGTATTTTACTATACGGTCCACCGGGAACTGGTAAAACTCTTCTCGCAAAAGCTGTAGCTTATGAAACAAATGCTTCATTTATCAGAGTAGTAGGTTCTGAATTGGTTAAAAAATTCATTGGCGAAGGTGCTAAATTAGTTAGGGATGTATTTAAGTTGGCAAAAGAAAAATCTCCATGTATTATATTCATTGATGAAATTGACGCTGTTGCAAGTAAAAGAACAGAGTCATTAACTGGTGGAGATAGAGAAGTTCAAAGAACATTGATGCAATTATTAGCTGAAATGGATGGTTTTGATTCTCGAGGAGATGTAAAAATAATTGCTGCCACGAATAGACCTGACATCCTAGATTCTGCAATATTAAGACCTGGTCGATTTGATAGAATCATTGAAATAGCCAATCCTAACGAAGATGGTAGAATTGAAATCTTAAAAATACATACATCAAAAATGAATTTGAAAAATGTAAATTTAAGAGATGTTGCAAAATTAACTGAAGGAATGGTTGGTGCAGATTTAAAAGCTGTTTGTACTGAAGCAGGTATGTTTGCAATCCGTGAAGATAGGGAATATATTAAATTAAGAGATTTTGAAGAAGCTATCGAAAAAATTAAAAGCAAAACTACGCCTAAAGAAGAAATAAAACCACAAGTATCATTAATGTATGGATAATTGTTTAAAATAATATCCGTATAAAAAATAAAATTTAATATTTAATATTTAATATTTTTTAAATATTTTTCTTTTTAAAACGTTATAAAACGTTAATTTTTAAAAAATAAATTAATTTCTCTTTTTGCACTTTCTAAACTATCTGAAGCGTGTATTATATTATTAGGCGTACTTAATCCATAATCGCCCCTAATTGTACCCATTTCTGCTTCCCAGGGTTTTGTAGCACCGACCATTGTTCTAACATTTTTTATAGCATCTTCTCCTTCGATAACCATAGCCAAAATAGACCCAGATTTCATAAAAGATACTAAATTGTCATAAAAATCTTTACCCTTATGCTCTCCATAATATTGCTCTAAAATTATGTCATCCAATAAAATCATTTTCATTTCTACAATGTTAAAACCTTTATCTTCAAATCTTTGTATTATTTTTCCCATCAATTTTCTTTTTATTGCATCGGGTTTTAAAGCTACAAATGTTCTTTCAATCATTCTACAATCCCTCGTATGTTGAATTATAAACATATGAAATATGAATTCACACAAATATTAATGTTTTTATTAAGATTAAAACACAAAACTTATTAAATACTAAAAAATGAGTTGTTGAAATGAATTATTATTTTAGTATATTTCAAATATAATTAAATACCAAATGTACTAAAGAATAATATTAAAAGAATATACCAAAATAATAAATTAATAAATAAATCAGGATGGTAAACTATGATTACAATTATAATGGGAAGTAAAAGTGATATAAAAATTGCAGAAAAAGCAACAAACATTTTAAAAGAATTTGAGGTAAACTATGATGTTAATGTAGCTTCTGCACACAGGACACCAGCTTTAGTTGAAAAGGTTGTAAAAAGCTCAAATTCAGAAGTTTTCATCGCCATTGCAGGGCTTGCAGCACATTTACCTGGCGTAGTAGCTTCAATGACTACAAAACCAGTTATTGCCGTTCCTGTGGAAAGTAAACTCGATGGATTAGATGCTTTATTAAGTGCTGTCCAAATGCCTCCAGGGATACCAGTAGCTTGCGTAGGTATCGATAGAGGGGAAAATGCTGCCATATTGGCATTACAAATGTTGGCAGTGTCCGATGAAGAAATTGCTAAAAAATTAAAAGAATATAGGGAATCTCAAAAAAATAAAGTATATAATGACAATTTAGAAATACAAAAAATGTTATAATTATTAGATTGTAAAACAAAATAATACACAAAACTAATCATTTATATTATTTTATAACTATTTTATTTTAAAATTCTAATAAATATTTATATTTGAATTTATATTATTAGTAGGGTACTTAACTCAAATGATTATAAAATTTAAAAAATACAATTTACAAACATATATTTGTTAAATGTAAAAAAACTATTCTTTAAACTATAAGTTAATTATAATTTAATTATAATTTAAGTATAATTCTTAATTTTAGTATATTTATTATTTATATTTCGTAGGATTATAGCGGTGATATTTTGGATATAAACACAGATACAAAAAATAAAAAATATGAAGAATTACCCACATTTGACGAGTTATTTGATGAAAAAATAACTCTCGATACGTGTGTAGTTATAGATGGCAGAATAACGGAACTGATAAAAAATAAAAAACTGAAAAATTGTGAAATAATAGTTCCTGAAGCTGTTGTCGCAGAATTAGAAGCTCAAGCCAATAAAGGACGTGAAATAGGCTATATGGGCATTGAAGAGTTAAAGAAGTTATCGGAAATATTAAAAGATAGCGATAGTAATTTAACTTTAACCTACTATGGCGAAAGACCGAGCTTGGAAATGGTTTCTTTAGCTAAAAGTGGAGAAATAGATGCACTAATAAGAAACGTAGCAAAAGAAAGAGATTCAATACTATTAACGAGTGATTGGATACAGTATAATATTGCAGTTGCTCAGGGGATACGTTCATACTACCTTAGGGTAACTACTGAAAAAGTAGATTTAATTCTAAACAACTATTTCACCGAAAATACATCTTCTGTTCATTTAAAAGAAGGGTGTAAACCATTTGTTAAAATAGGAAAACCTGGAAGTGTTAAATTAAGACCCTTTGCAGAAGAAATATTATCTAAAAGTAAAATGGAATATATTATCGATAATATATTAAGATACAGTGAACAGAACAATGGGTTAACAGAAATACAAAAAAGAGGTGCTACTGTATTACAACTTGGAAATCTAAGAATTTCCATATCAAGACCTCCATTTTCAGAAGCTTTGGAAGTTACTGCCGTTAGACCTATTGCGAAAGCTACCCTTGAAAGTTATAATTTACCCGAACAATTAAATGAAAAATTAAAAAAAGCAGAGGGTATATTTGTTTCAGGCGCTCCAGGAAGCGGTAAATCGACTTTTGTTTCAGCACTTGCAGAAAGTTATCAAGGATTGGATAAAATCGTTAAAACTATGGAAAGTCCAAGAGATTTACAAGTGGGTAATGAAATAACACAGTATGCACCACTTGAAAATAATATGGAAAATACTTGTGATATACTCTTACTCGTAAGACCTGATTATACAATATATGATGAAGTAAGAAAAACTAAAGATTTTGAAATATTTGCAGATATGAGGATGGCAGGTGTTGGTATGGTGGGGGTAGTGCATGCCTCAAAACCCATCGATTCAATTCAAAGGTTAATCGGGAGAGTCGAATTAGGTATAATTCCTCAAATTGTAGATACAGTTATATTTATTGAAGACGGAAAAGTCGGAAAAGTATACGAAGTTGAGTTTAATGTGAAAGTACCTCATGGTATGAAAGAATCGGACCTCGCAAGACCTATTATAGAGGTCGTAGACTTTGAAACAAAATCTCCAGAATATGAGATATATACATACGGGGAGCAAGTTGTGGTAATGCCAATAAAACAACAAAAAACAGAATCTCCAATATTTAACTATGCGGAAGATAAATTAAAAGATGTTTTAAAGAAATTATTGCCTAAAAAATGTTATCCTGAGGTTTCAGTTGTTAATAAAAACACTATTGAAATAAAAGTTTCTGAAAAATACATCCCATCCATAATTGGAAAAGGGGGCAAAGAAATTGCAAAACTTGAAGATACTTTGGGCTTAAAAATAAATGTAAGGGAAAAAATCATAAATAACGAACCCATGGCAGATTATCCTACTTATGAATATGTAAATGATTATGAAATGACTAAATTGGTCGAAACAGGTAAACATATTGTAATAGAAGCAGGTGAAGACTATATTGGTTCAAATATTAAAGTATATGTTGACGGAGATTATGTTTGCACTGCAACCGTAAACTCGAATGGTAATGTAAATATCAATAAAAAAACAAATGTTGGTAAAGATCTTCAAAAAGCAATGAAAAAAGGTAAAGATATATATATTGATTTTTAAATTCTTTTTAACCTTCTTTTTTAAATAATTAAAAGTTAGAATTTATAAATTTCAATATTTATTATTATTTATTATCCATTATTTAATATATTAAAACTAATTCTCATTTTAAATAGTTATATATATTAATTTAAACGCCGTTATGTATTAATGATTAAAAATGATGAAAAATAAAAATATAAAACTTTAAAAAATTAAACAATAAGCATACAAGAATTTATAAATTTCAAAAAGGAACAATATAAAAAGGTGTTTTTATGAAAGAAATTACAATTTATTCTCCTGCAACTTCTGCAAATTTAGGTCCAGGATATGATATTTTTGGTCTTGCACTTGAAGAACCCTATGATTTAGTAAATGTGGAAATCATAGAATCTTCATGTAAATGTTGTGAACAGATTAAAATAAGTGTTTCAGGTGAAAAAGCCGAAGAAATTCCTTTGGACCCTACCCAAAATACTGCAGGCGTTGTTGCTTTAAAAATGATGGAAGACTTCAATATTAAAGAGTGTGTACATATTAAAATTCAAAAAGGAATAAAACCAGGTAGCGGTTTAGGTAGTAGTTCTGCATCTTGCTCGGGTGTTGCCGTAGCAATGAATAAATTATTTAATTTAGAATTAGATAATTTAAAGTTAATAAAATATGCTTCATTAGGTGAAGCAGTTGCCGCAGGAGCCCCACACGCAGATAACGTTGCACCCGGCATTATGGGCAATTTTACACTAACAACCAGTTATGAACCTTTAGAAGTGTTAAACATCTTATTAGATATGGATGTAGTTGTTGCACTCCCAAATATCCAAGTTAGTACAAAAGAAGCGAGAAAAATATTGCCCCAAGAAATTCCATTGCAAAAACTGGTTAACAATGTTGGAAAAGCTACAGGCATGATTCATTCCATATATAATAAAGATTTTGAAAATTTAGGCAAATATATGATGGGAGACCAGGTTGTAGAACCTTGTAGAGCCACGTTGATAGAGGGATACGATGAAGCTAAAGAAAAGGTCAAAGAATTCGCATATGGAATTACCATCAGTGGTTCAGGACCTGCAATAATTGCAATACCAAAAAATAAAGAATGTAGCTCCGAAATTGCAAAAATATTCAAAGAAATTTGGAATTGCCCAGTTTATGAAACTAAAGTCGGTAAAGGAGCTTATGAAGTTAAAGATTAAAAATAAAAAAATAGAATATAAAATTTTAATATAATAATTTTAACGTATTTTTATTATATTAATTTTATTATTATTATTATTATTATTATTAGTATTATTATTATTCTACTAAATCAATTATTCTATTTAATTCCTCATTTTTGAAAATTTTAACTTTAGAACCTTCTTCCACTTCTATGTCATTGTTATATTCGTATATTTCATAATTAACGTCGTCCATTGCCATTATGGTATCTTCCGATACGGAGATTATAGTTGCAGTTTGGCATTCTGAAGATTTACAAACTAAATAAGTATTCTTTTCAACGTCATTCCAATTTAAATTTATTTTTTCAGAATTTTCCAAAGATTTTAACTGGGTTTTATCTTCAGATATTGTAGATACCACACATATCTTTTCATTATATGCGATTACATCACCTATCGAATACTGCGGTATTCTTACAGATACTGTTATCCTATACTGGTCTTTACCCGTATCTTTATCCACGCCAACCAATTTGGCAGTTTCCAATGTTTTACCGCCGTATTTAGATTTTATTGCAGAAGCAATATTTCTTATAGCACCCATTGAACCCATTTGATAATCTAAGCCTTCTTTTTGAATTATGAACTTAGAAATAAATGCCATTCTATCCTTTTTTAGTCTTCTACCCACTTCTTCACGTACAAAATCATCTAATTCAATTCTTTCATCTTCGGATAAAAACCTACCCATTGCTCTAACTTGTAGTGTTCCCTCATAATAGTTAGACATACATCTTGAACATCTCGGACATTGTACCATATTCAAATAAACTACTACTTCCTTCTCTTCAGTTCGGTCTCTTTTTTCCCCGATTAATTTACCCTCTGCTATTATGTTAACAGGTATTTCCACTCTCGAATGTTTACCCCCGGGTAATTGCTTTGCTTCTTTGGGGATTATTTGAATATCAACGGCTTTATTTGCTTTTTTTAAATTATCTTTAACCGCAAAATATGCAATTTCATCCATTATAGCATATGTATCCTCACTTTTTGGGTCGCACCATAATTTTCGTTTATAAGACCCGCACATATGACAAACTTCGATAATTATTCGCTCATCTACAGTAAACAACGGATTTAATTGACTATAACATAAATTACATAATCCGTCAATCAATTCTCCTTCATGACCACAACGATAGCAAAATGAACCTTTAGAGCTATTAGAACCACTATCTATTGTAATTTTATCATCATCTGACATTATTCCACCACATATATATAATTTTATAAACACATATTTAATTGCATATATATTATTTTTTAAAAAATGTAAATTAATAAAAGAATTTTCAAAATTCAAAATATAAGATTAGTATAATCCACTAAAATAATCAAAGATTAGAATATACCTAAAATAAACTTAAAATTCAGTTTTAAGTAAAAATATTAAAAAAATATTATTTATATTGTAGTATACGTTTTCATTACAAATAATAATACTAACAATATATTATAATATAATATATTTATCAATTATAATGTTTTAACAGGTTTCATAGCACCGCAAGCAGTACATTTTAAGAAATGAATTCTTCCTTCTTTAACTATTTTAGTATCTGGTTTTCCACATTCTGGACATAACACATATTCATTTACGAAATTCTGTATTTTTTCATTTACTAATCGGTATCCAAATTTACCTTGTAATATTAATCTATTACCTTCCAAATCGCCAGCAGTACCCAATTCTTTCATCACATATTTTGAAAACTCTTGTGCATCTCTTTCAATGAATTTAGCTAACTCTTTAAAGTTTTTAATAATTGTTCTATTACCTTCTACAAAACTATCTGCTTTAGGTATTTCAAATCTTATATCTTTAAAAACATCTTCTGGCAACTTACTTCTTGCCCTATCCAATAATTTTTCGTAATTGTAATCCAAATAAATCACCATTTTAGGAACTTACAAATTCCTTTTAAAAATAATTAAAAATTAATAAGTTTAATAATCATATTGATTAATCATATAATATAAATTTCATTAACTATGGGCATATACCAAATAATATAACCCTAATAAATTAAGTAGTGGTAAAATATATCAATCAACTTTTTAATATTTTAAATTCAAAATATTGTTAATCTATTAATTTTAATTTTTTTATAATATGATAGTATTTACTTATTTATATAATTGATTGTATGTTTAGAAATTTTAGAAATTGATTAATATATTTAATTATTGCATAAGGTATTTAATTAAAAAATATAATACTATTAATTATACTAAAATATCAAAAAATACAAAAATATAATTAGATTAAATATATTATTAAAAAAACAGGGGATTTTATGAGAATTGGATTTTACAATATTCAAGGCGGGACTGGAAAAACAACTATTTCTGGTAATATTGCATACTATTTGAGTAGCAAAGCAAAAACCTTGTATATAGATTGTGATATATATGCAGGGACTGGTTCATTGCTTTTTGGATTTGAAGATACGCCATATACATTGAATTCCTACTTATCGGGGAATTTAGATATTAACGATATAATACATAATTATGATGAATTGGATGTTATAATTTCAGATACGAGCCCTAACTCATTTAACACTGATTTAAACCAGCGTAGAATGGTAGATTTAATTTATGAATTAAACAATAAATATGACATTATCATTATAGATTTACCTCCAAACATAGTGGAAGGTAGTTTATTATTTTCTTCTTTAAACCTTGATGAAAAAATAGTGAACAAAATGATAGTTATTGGGGAAGATAGTATACCTGGCGTTATTAACACGATAAAAACCAAAGAACTGCTTTATGCAATAGATATTGATTGTATAGGGGTTGTATTAAACAAAAATAGAAATATTGTCGAATTTGAGGGAATTCTTGAAGATATTATCGCAGTTTTACCATATGAAATTACTGTGGAAGACCAGTGGATAAAAGGGGAGCCTGTAGTATTGGCAAGGAACAAATTTAGTAAAGAATTATCTAATTTAGCGGAAGATTTAGCTGAAATATATATTAAAAAAGATTTAGCATCTACTCGAGCGTTAAAAGTAGCTAAAGACTTAAAAGATACTAAAAGCAATATTAAAAAATAAAAAATAAAAAAAATAAAATACTGGAAAATAATGAAAAAATAGGAAAATAATCAAATATAAAAGATGATTTAATTATAACTATTATTAAATTATTTACAATATATTTTTAATTATATGGTGAAAAAATGCTTACTAAAAGGATAATACCTTGTTTAGATATTAAAGAAGGTAGAGTTGTTAAAGGAACCAATTTTTTAGGCCTAAGGGATGCAGGAGACCCTGTGGAACTATCCAAATTGTACGATGAACAGGGTGCTGATGAATTAGTATTTTTAGACATTACTGCTTCATTTGAAAAAAGAGACATTATTATTGAGGTTGTAAAGAAAACAGCTGAAAAGGTATTTATTCCTTTAACAGTGGGTGGCGGTATAAAAACTGTCGAAGATTTCAAAAGAATATTACGGGCAGGTGCAGATAAAATATCAATAAATACTTCTGCAGTTAAAACGCCACAATTAATATCTGATGCATCTGCAATCTATGGTTCACAATGTGTTGTTGTTGCGATGGATGTTAAAAAAACATATCTTACAACTGAAGAGACAAATATTGATGAAAATAATAATTACAACCACATTAAAAATTTAACCGCCAGAAACATTTATGAAGATGAAAAAGGAAAATTCTGGTTCCAAATATATATTTATGGGGGAAGAGAAGCTACAAATATTGATGCCATTACATGGAGTAAAAAAGTTGAAGAATTAGGTGCTGGTGAAATCTTATTAACCAGCATGGATGCAGATGGAACTAAAGAAGGTTATGATGTCCCATTAACGTCCATAATTTCTAAATCCATAAAAATACCAGTAATTGCAAGTGGCGGTTGTGGTAACATAGAACATGTTAAAGATGTTTTTAAACAGGGTTTTGCAGATGCTGCCCTTATGGCAAGTATTTTACACTACGGAGAATATACGGTTCAAGATATCAAAAAAGAAATGTTAGAAGAAAATATACCCGTAAGAATATAACAAAAAAATTTAATTTATTTTTTTTAAAAGTAATATTTGTATATTTAAATAAATAAATATATTTGCATATAAAAAAATAAAATTTTTAACATAATTGAGATAAGCTCTCATATCTTTAAGTGTCCAGAATATCTTTTATCACTTGAACTATTAGTATTAGCGGGCTTAATGCCTCGGAAAACCTTGGCACTTACACCCC